>JBEATZ010000086.1:0-5726 GCA_041161695.1 Planctomycetota bacterium
GTGACGCTGTTGCGCACGAAGTTGAGGCGCGACCAGCCGGTGAACACGCGCGCGATCGCCACGACGTCGGCCTCGGTGAAGTTGCCGACGCCGATCGTGTGCAGCTCCATCACCTCGCGCGCGTAGTTCTCGTTGGGCGAGGTGGCGAGGTTGGTCTGCGAGTCGAGGAAGTCGATCATCGCCGGGCTCTGTGCGCTCGCGCGCAGCGTCTCGCGGAAGGTCGCGAAGCAGAGCTTGCGGAAGGTGTCGTCCTCGGTGCACTCGCTCACCGGCTGGGTCTTGCCGCGGTAGGTGGCGAAGTGGTTGTTGAGGAAGTAGGTCACGCGCCAGGCGAGCTGGCGACGGCTGTGCATCGCGCGCACGAGCATGCGCATGTCGGCCGCATAGGTGCCGGTCGGCGCGAGCAGCACGTGGTTGACCAGGGTCTCGCAGGCGCCGTCCTCGATCTCGTCGGGCTCCAGCTGCTGGTCGACCCAGGCCTCGATGCCCATGGCCTCGATCTCGGCGAGCAATGCCGGCGTCGGGCCGAAGGTCGCGCGGTTGAGCAGGTGCAGCTCGGCGGACACGGGCGGCATGGCGCTGCTGGCCACCGTGGAGGAGGGAGACAGGGGCGTGAGGAACGAACGACGGGAGAGCGTTCGGCGCATGGGATCTCCTTGGACCGGCAGGTCGGAACGAGGGCGGGAGTGTAGTGCGGAACCGGGTCGCCATGTCTGCCCGGCCCGGCGATTCCTGCAGGACGCAACGGCACGGGGTCGATGCGCCCCGAATCGGGACGCCGGACGCGACCCCGGGCCCCTTCCCGGCACAGCGTGCCTGCGCGCGACGCGACGGCACGGTGCCGTGGCACGGGCGCGGCAACTCGCCCGATCGGGCAGGAGGAATCCATGAAGATCTGTCTCGCGCTGCTGGGCGCAGCCCTCGCATCCACGTCCCTCGAGGCCCAGGCCGGTTGCACGTGGGAGCGTGCGGGCACGGTGGCCGGATCCTGGACCAGCGGGCCGCTTGCCAGCTGCGACTCGGTGCTCACGTTCGAGTTCGGCGGCGTGGTGATCCGGCAGCAGCAGGCAGGCTGCCCGCTGTTCGTGCTCGTCACGCCGCAGCACGAGGTCGCCGAGCGCTCCGAGCGCGCCACGCGCGCGCGTGCCTTCGCCCAGGCGCCCGTGACCACGCTCTTCTTCCGGTGCGAACACGAGTACTTCCTGATCTTCCCGATCGGCTCGGCATGCACCTACTTCGACCGCGCGATCACCGGCGGCGTGGACCGCATGCAGACCGAGGCTTGCGAGACCGGAAAGGCGCCCGTGCCCGTCGAGGAGGTGGGACAATGAGGCGGCCCGTGCAGGGCCGCATGCCGCGCCTTGCCGCCATCGCCATGGCAGCAGGCGCCTGCATGCTCGCCGCGCTCGCGAGCCTGCGTTGCAGTGTCGATCCCGTCCTGGCGCCCGGGAGCGAGGGAATGGCGCCGGGGGCAGTTGCTGCGGCCGGGCCCGCCGCCGTGCCGCAAGGGCCTGGCGTGCCGATGGTGGACCGGATCGAGGCCTGCACTGCGGAGGCGCGCAGGCGCAGCTTCGACGAAGACGTCGAGCGCCTCGTGGCGATGGGCCTCGCGACCGGTGCGCACGCAGCCGCGGGACGTGAGGCCGAGGCCCGAGCCGCCGATGCGGAGGCGCGCGCTGCGTTTGCCGCCCTGCTGCAGGCGCATGCGGATGCTGCCGAGCGTTCGCTGCAGGCGCTGCTGGGCGCGGCAGCAGCCAAGGCTGGCGATCCCGGCGACGCCATGCGCCAGCGCGTGTGGCAGCTCGCGCTGGGTGCGGCGCTCGAGCTTCGGCACGCGCGCGACCCGGCCGGCAGCGATGCGCTCGTCGACGCGATGCTGGTGGGCGTGCGCAGCGGCGCCGCCCACGCGGGAGCGCTCGGGACGATGCTGGTGAAGCAGCCCTACCTCCGCGCCGTGCACGAGCCGTCGGTGCTGGAGCTTGCCGCCGACGAGGCCACGCCGCGCGACCTTGCCGTCGAGCTGCTGCTCACGTTGTGGCGCAACCTGCAGGCTGCGGGGCAACGCGCGGGCCAGGACCTCGACAGCCTCGCGATGCTGCTGCTCGACGACAGCCACGTGGTGCACCGCCTCGCAGCCTGCCGTCGGCTCCTCGTCGACCCGCGCTGGTGCCACCTCGCCCTCGAGCGCGCACGAGCCGATCCCACCCTGCGGCGTGAGACGGCCGTTGCGGCGGCAGCCGAACTCGCGCCACGCGATGCGATTGCGGCGCTGGCTGGCCTGCACCCGGGCAGCGGCCGCGAGTTGCTGGGCGCCTTCGTGACGCTGGGCGCGCGCGACGTGCAGTGCCTCGTCGATGCCTACGAACAGCGCCTTGCGGCGGACTCGGATCCGCAACTGCGCGCCAGCCTGTTGGCGGGAGCCGGGTCGCTCGGGCAGCCCGAGGGGATCCGCCTCGCCGAGGCAGCCCACCGCCACGACCCGGACCTGCAGGTGCGCGAGCAGGCGCTCTTCCTGCTCACGGCCCACGCGCCTGCTGCGCACGGCGAGCGGGTGCTGCAGGCGGCACTGGACGACGAGCAGGTCCTCGCGGATCCGAGTCGGCTCGGGGCCCTCGTGCTCGCGCTGGAGAACCTGGCGCGCGCCGGCGAACTGCAGGCGCTCCATCGGGTCGGCCTGCGGCTGCGGGCAACCGCCCTGCGGGAAGCCGACCGGGCACGGCTGGAGGAACTGCTCGAGCGGCACCTGCCGCGCGGGGCCGGCGGGTGACGCGTTTGCCGAGCAGGCGGCACCGCGAGGGCAGTTGCCAAACGAAAGCGCCGCGCGGTCCCTTGGGTCCGACGCGGCGCAGGAGGGTCGAGGAGGGGATCGTGCGGGCGCGCGGCCCGCAGCCGATCACTTCTTCTTCTCGACGTGCTTCGTGTGCTTGCGCAGGCGCGGGCAGTACTTCTTCAACTCGAGCTTGGGCGCGCCCGACTTCTTGAAGAAGGTGTAGTTGCGGTCACCGGTCTCCTCACAGACCAGGAAGATGATTTCCTTTTTCTTCGACTTCGCCATGGCTGCCTCGCAGTTTGGGGCGGGACAAGGTAGCGGCGTCGCGCGGACTTGCAAGGGAACAGGCGGGCTTTGGGGAAAACCCGTGGCAAGTGTCGCAAGTCAATCCGCGACAAAGGTTTGCGGCGCACCAAAACGCCCTGCATCGGGAGGTTCGGGCGGCAGCGGGCCGCCGGAAAAGAGACAAGGGCCCGGCTGCGTACAGCCGGACCCTCTGGGTTGTCGCCACGGTTCGTGACTCCCGGTCCTTCCCTGACCTGCACCTCATCGGCTGCACGCAGGCTCGGGCTTGAGCACACGGACAGGAACCGGGCGCACCGGTGCCGCAAGAGACGCGGGAGCCGGGAAGTGGCCCGGGCTAGAGTGCGCGGGTGACGAGTCCTGCACCCATCGCCCTCGTGACGGGCGCGAGCCGCGGCATCGGTCTCGCGATCGCCACGGCGCTCGCCAAGAACGGCTACCGCACCGCCCTCACCGCACGCGACGGAATGCGCCTCGAGGCCGCCGCCCGCGATCTCGAACTCGGCGGCGCCACGGCCGTGGCGATCCCCGGGGACCTGCGCGACCCCGGCGCCCCGGCCCGCATCGTCGCCATGGTGCGCGAGCGCCTCGGCGGGATGCCGCACGTGCTGGTCAACAATGCCGGCACCGCCCCCACCGCCAAGGTCGAGAACACCACCGACGCGATGCTGGACGAGGTGATCGCGATGCACGTGCGCGCGCCGCTGGCGTTCGTGCGCGAGTGCCTGCCGGCGATGAAGCAGGCGGGCGGCGGCGTGCTGCTGCAGCTGGGCTCGACCGCAGGCATGCGCGGCTACGCCTTCACCAGCGCCTACACGGCCGCCAAGCACGGCATGCTCGGCCTCACGCGGGCAATCGCCGCCGAGCTCGCCAGCACGGCGATCCGCTGCTACGCGCTCTGCCCGGGCTTCGTCGACACCGACATCACGCGCTCTGCCGCCGCCGCCGTGTCGGCATCCGGCAGGAGCACGGCCGAACAGGTGCTCGCCCGCATGGCGAGCCAGAACCGCATCGGCAGGCTGCACACCACCGCAGAGGTCGCCGAGGCGGCGCTGCACCTCGTGACGCAGCTGCCGAAGGGCGTGGTGTACGACCTCGACCGCACCGAGCCAGGATTCGTGGAGGACGCATGAACCAGTACGGATACCGCTTCGAGGTCGGCACGGATGGCGTTGCCGTCCTCACGCTCGACCGGCCCGACACCCTCAACTCGCTCACCTTCGCCCTCTACGGCGAGCTGGAGCGGCTGTTCCGGGACCTCGAGACCGACGATGCCGTGAAGGTCGTCGTGCTCACGGGCGCCGGCCGCGGCTTCTGCTCGGGCGGTTCGGTCGACGACATCATCGGCCCGCTGCTGGAGTCGAACATCCAGGACACGCTCGAGTTCACGCGCATGACGGGCGCCGTGGTGCAGAACATGCTGCGCCTGTCGAAGCCCGTGATCACAGCCGTGAACGGCGTGGCTGCCGGCGCCGGCTCGGTGCTGGCGCTCGCCTCGGACTTCCGCATCCTCTCCGAGCACGCCAAGTTCGCCTTCCTCTTCACCAAGGTGGGCCTCACCGGCGCCGACATGGGCGCCGCATGGCTGCTGCCCAAGGTCGTCGGCACCGGCCGCGCGATGGAACTGCTGATGCTGGGCGACAAGGTCGATGCACACGAGTGCCACCGCATCGGGCTCGCAAACCGCGTGGTGCCCGCCGACCAGCTGATGGACACGGCCATGACCCTCGCGCGCCGGCTGGCGCAGGGTCCCAGCATGGCGTACGCGATGACCAAGAAGATGGTGTGGAACGAGTGGCCGATGGACCTCGCTGCCGCCATCGAACAGGAGGCACAGGCGCAGGCATTGCTGCTGCGCGCCCACGACCACCGCGAGTTCTACATGGCGTGGAAGGAGAAGCGCGAACCGCGCTTCCTCGGCCGATGAGCACGCAGCCCTGGCTCCCGGACAGCGACCTCGACGGCGCGGACCTCGAGTTCGCACACCGCATCCGCACGTTCTGCCGCGACAAGCTGCTCCCCCACGCACGCATCGTCGACGAGCAGCGCACGTTCCGCCGCGAGACCGTGCACGACCTCGGCGCAGCCGGCATCCTCGGCGGCCCGCTGCCCCGCGAGGCCGGCGGCTCGGCATGGACACCCATGCAGCTCGCCATCGCGCACGAGGAGATGGGCGCGGTGTGCGGCAACGCCCGCGGCTTCTGCGCGGTGCAGACGGGTCTCGTCGCACAGTGCCTGAACAAGTACGGCGCCGAGGCCCAGAAGGGCCGCTGGCTGCCGGGCCTCGTGAGCGGCGCCACCATCGGCGCCTTTGCGCTCACCGAGCCGGATGCAGGCAGCGACGTGGCCTCGCTGCAGCTGCGCGCCGAACCGCGCGGCACCGGATTCGTGCTGCGCGGCACCAAGCACTGGATCACCAACGGCGGCGTGGCGGACATGATGCTCGTGTTCGCGACCGTCGACCCGGCGAAGGGCCGCGAGGGGATCACGGGCTTCCTCGTCGACGTGGCGAAGGCAGGCAGTGCCTTGCGGCGCGAGCCGATGCCGGGCATCGAGCTCGGTCACCGCGGCAGCGACCATGCCGTGCTCACGTTCGACGGCGTCGAGGTGGGTCCTGACGACATCGTGGGCGGCACCGGCAACGGCTTTGCCG
>JBEATZ010000102.1:0-4223 GCA_041161695.1 Planctomycetota bacterium
TCAGCTGCTGGGCTGCCGCGACGTGACGTGGGCCGAAGCTGCCGGCCGTGGCAAGCAGCTGGTCGATGCCCTCGCGCGCGGCATCGCCCGCGGCAAGCGAGCTTGCAGCCGTCGGCTCGGCGCCGGCAGGAACGGGCACGGCCGCAACCGCGGCCACGAGTTCGGTGGTGCCGGCGCGGCGCAGGATGCCGGGCAGGATGCGTTCGATGCGGTCGCGGAGCGGCGGGTGGGAGGCGTGCAGGTTGGTGAAGAAACCGCGCGTGCCCTCGGCAAAGAGCATGTGCCGGGCCTCCGGCGTGCGGGGCGCTGCGAGTGCCGAGCCGAGGCCGCCGATCTTCGCGAGCGCCATGCCGATGCCGCGCGGGTTGCGCGTGTACTGCACGGCTGCTGCGTCGGCGAGGTACTCGCGCTGGCGCGAGATGGCGGCCTGCAGGATGCGGGCGAAGAGCACGCCCAGTGAGCCGATCACGAGCAGCGCCAGGCCGCCGGCAAAGAAGGCGATGGCCGGGTTGGATCCCTTCTTGCCGCCGCCCGTGCGCATGCGCGCCATCTGCGAGCCGATGCGCAGCAGGATGCGTCCGGCAGTGGCGATGCACACGATGCCGAACAGCACGCCCATGAGGCGCATGTTGAGGCGCATGTCGCCGTGGAAGACGTGGCTGAACTCGTGCGCGATCACGCCCTGCAGTTCGTCGCGGTCCAGTTGTTCGAGCGCGCCGCGCGTGACCGCCACGGCGGCGTCGCGCGTGCCCCAGCCGGCGGCAAAGGCGTTGAGGCCTTGTTCCTCTTCGAGGACGTAGACGCGCGGCATCGGCACGCCCGAGGCGATCGCCATCTCCTCGACCACGTTGCGCAGCTGCAGTTCCGCTGCCGACAACCCGTCCTGCGCGAGTTCCCGGCCGCCAAGCAGGGTGGCGACGCGCGCGCCGCCGCCTGCGCGCAGCATGGCCGTGCGCGTGAGCGCGGCGACCGCAATCGTCCCGCCGGCGAGGAGCACGGTCCACGCGAGCACCTGGGGCTGGAGCCAGGATGCCTCGGGGTCCTGGTTGACGATTGCCCACGTCACGACGGCGTAGATCGCGCCGAGGATGCACAGCACCGCGGTGCCGAAGCCGAACACCAGCCACTTCGTCGCCCGCTGCGCCTCGCGCTGCCGGGCGAAGAAGTCCATCGTCGTCACGGCCGCGCCTCGAGTTCGAAGGTCACCACGTCCGCGCGCCGCGACAGCCACACGCCGCCGCCTGCCTCGCGAAAGTGCCGTTCGAGTCGCTTGCGGTACCACGCGCCCGTGCGCAGGTGCACGGCACCGTCCGTCACGCTGCGGTCGCAGTTCTGTTCCCAGTCCTGCTTCGTGAGCGCCTCGAGGTAGAGCGCGCCGTCGCACAGCCTGCCGAGGTTGTCGATCGCGCGCGCGGCCTGCCGGTCGTCGAGGTACTGCATCACGCCCTGGCAGATCACGAGGTCGAACGTGCGGCCAGGGTCGAAGTCGACCACGGAGCCCTGCGTCCAGCCGTGCTTGCCGCACAGGTGGCTGCTGTACTCCACGCCGAGGTAGCTGGCGCGCGGCCAGGCCTGCAGCACCGGCTTCTTCCAGTGGCCGAGGCCGCAGCCGAGGTCGAGCACCGTGCGCACCTCGACATCGAGGTAGGTGAGGTAGGCCGACACGAAGCGCGCCAGCTTGCGGACCGCGGCCGCGGACGAGACCCGCGTGGCGGGGTCGCCGTAGAAGCGGCGGTAGTACTCGGCATCGAAGGACGCGGCGCGGGTCATGGCGTGTTCGGGACCGGGGATGCGGTCCCCGGTACGGCGGATTGTCGCGTTGCTGCCCGGGGAAGCACGAACTCCTTGCCGTCCCGGCCGTGGTGCCTAAGATCCTTCGCCTTCCATCCCGCGGTCCGGCTCAGGTCCTGTGCCGCGGGCTCGCCCCAAGTCACGTCGGAGTCTCTGTGCCCAAAGAAGAAGCGCTGGTTCTCGAAGGAACGGTTGTCGAGACGCTCGCCAACACCAAGTTCCGCATCAAGGTCGACAGCGGCCACGAAATCCTCGCCCACATCTCGGGCAAGATGCGTCGCCACTACATCCGCATCATCCCCGGCGACAAGGTCACCGTCGAAGTGTCGCCGTACGACCTGACGCGCGGCCGCATCATCTACCGCGCCTGACCTGCTGGCGGGCGCCGGATCGGCCCGCCCTTCGCGCTACCGCAGGCTCGCGCGCACGCGCTCGTGGAACCAGCGCGTCCCCTGTTCGTGCAGGGGTGCATAGGCGCCGCCGCGGTACAGCCTGCTCCGCACCCCGCGCTGCACGGCGAGCACCGCGGCCTGGTCCTCCCGCTCGACGCGGTCGAGGTCGCCGCCAGCGCCGCTGCCGCGCAGCTCGGGGCGCGCCACGTACGCGAGGTAGCGCACGCGCGTGCGTGAGGCGGTGATGGGCTCCACCGAGTTCACCGAGAGGCCCCACGGGTAGAAGTTGAGCATCGTGGTCGGGAACAGCCAGAACCACAGTGCGGCCACGCGCGTGCCGGCGAGCGGGTGCGGTGCGGGCAACTCGAGGGCGGGTTCGCCGGGTTTCGCGATGCCGACCTGCAGCGTGCCGTGCTCGTGCACCTCGTAGCGGTAGTCGCGCACGTCGATCGCATCCGTGAGGCCGCCGTGCAGGAACGGCACGTGCAGGCCCTCGAGGTAGTTGTCGACGTACAGCGCCCAGTTCGCGTCGAACTCGTACGCATGCACATGCGTGGCCGTGCGCGGCAGCTGGTCGACGAGGCGGCCTGCGAGGCGCTGCACGGGCGCGGTCCAAGCCGCGAAGCCTGCGCCGCCTAGCAGGTTGACGAAGCGGAGGCCGCCGAGCGAGCCCGTGGGCACGTGCGGCAGGTGGTCTGCCGGCGTGGGGAAGCCGGCCACGGCCTCGAAGCCCGGGCTGTGCTGGCAGCGGCCGTCGAGCGCGAACGAGCGACCGTGGTACGTGCAGCGCAGCGCCGTGGCGCGCCCGGCCTGTTCGCAAAGCACCTTGCCGCGGTGCGTGCAGACGTTGGACATGCAGTGCACGGCGCCCGAGCTGTCGCGCGTGAAGACGAGCGGTTCGTCGAGCGCGCCTGGGAGCAGCGTGGCCGGCAGCGCGTGCTGCGGTGCGAGCGCCTCCGGTTGTTCGGGGGCCACGAGCCAGGCGTGCGGGAACAGCCGTGCACACTGCGCGGCAAGGGCGTCCTCGCCGTAGAAGCTGCCGTCCGGGCCGCGCTCGGTGCTCATGCGGCGATTGTGCCGCGTGGCGCGGGGCAGGGCGAGCCTGCGTGCGCTTGCGCCCGGTTCAACTGCGTGCGCGCAGTCGTTCCATGCCGCGGGCCACGTACTGTGCGTGCAGGTGCGGGGCCACGTTGGCGCCGCAGACGATCAGGCCCACGTGCCTGCCGGCGAGGCGTTCGCGCAGCGGGCCCAGCAACGCCGCGGCAGTGGCTGCGCCGGCGGGCTCCGCCAGCAGCTTCGACTCGGTGAAGTGCAGGGCCATGGCCTCGCACAACTCGTCGTCGCTCACCTGCACGATGCCGTCGAGGAAACGCTGGCAGAGCGCAAAGCTGTGCGGCAGGGCCGTGGGGGAGCCGAGGCTGTCGGCGATCGTCGACACCTTGTCGATGCGCTGCGGCGCGCCGGTGGCGAGGCTGCGCGTCATCGAGTCGGCGCCGAGCGGTTCGACACCGTGGATCTCCACGTGGGGTGCGAGCTGCTTCACCGCCGCAGCCACGCCTGCGGCGAGGCCGCCGCCGCCCACGGGCACCACCAGTGCGTCGAGGTCGGGAGCCTGCAGGTGGAACTCGCGGCCGAGCGTGGCCGTGCCGAGGGCGATGCCGGGGCCCTCGAAGGGGTGCACGAATGTGCGGTCTTCCTCGTCGGCGAGGCGCTGTGCCTCCGCGAAGGCGGCGGCGATGTCGGGGCGCAACACCACCTCGGCGCCCAGCGCGCGCGTGCGCTCGATGCGCATCGGGTCCGCCGTCCCGGGCATCGCCACCTTCGCGTGCGTGCCGAGGCGCGCGGCGGCATGGGCCACGGCCATCGCGTGGTTGCCGGCACTCGCAGCCGTGACGCCGCGGCGCAGTTGCTCGGCCGTGAGCGCGCGCATCACCGTGAAGGCGCCGCGCACCTTGAAGGAGCCGGTGTGCTGCAGTTGTTCGAGCTTCAGCGTCACCCGCGTGCCGGCTCCGAGGCGGCGCCGCAGTTCGGGCGTGTCCC
>JBEATZ010000149.1:0-7500 GCA_041161695.1 Planctomycetota bacterium
ACGGCCTGCTGCTGCTCTTTCGTGAGTCCCGTGCGCGGGCCCGTGCGGAGGAGCACCAGGGTGTGGGTCTCGAACGGCCGGGGGGACGCGCTCACTGCGCATGCCGCGAGCAGCGAAGTGAGCAACAGCGAGGCGGATCGCATCCACGGACCATACCAACTGGCAGCGCGCGCGCTTGTGCGCACCATGGCCCGGGTCCATCCTGAGGGAAGCCATGGCCTTCGAGGAACGCATCGCAGCCTGCAACAACGCGGACCTCGGCCGCTACGAGGCCTGGCGGTTCCGCGGATCCGTCGCGGGCCACGTGCGTCGCGACCGGATCGATCGGCTGCTCGCGCTGGGCACGGGATTCGAACAGGCGGGGTCGGGTCCGGCACTCGCGGCCGCGGACACCGCAACCGCGAGCGCAGCCCTCGCGAGGACCGCGACGGCCCTTGCCGCAGCCGGGGAGATCCGCGCGCTCACCGGCGAGTTCTTCCCCGTGCCGCTGTCCCCCGAGACCGGGAGTGCCCCGGTGGTCGACCGCGCTGCCGTGATGTGGCTCGGGGTGCGGCCGCTCGGCGTGCACCTCACGGGCTTCTGCCGCAACGCGCGCGGCACGTGGATCTGGGTGGCGCGCCGTTCGCGCCACAAACCAACCTACCCCGGGATGCTCGACAACACGGTCGCAGGCGGGCAGCCCGAGGGCATCGGGCTCGACGAGAACATGCTCAAGGAGTGCGGCGAGGAGGCGGCGATCCCGCCGGAACTGGCACGCACGGCGCGCCGCACCGGCTACGTGAGCTACGTGCGCGAGGAGGCAGGCGGCCTCAAGCCCGAGGCGCTGCACTGCTACGACCTCGAGCTGCCGTGGGACTTCGAGCCGCGGCCCGCAGACGGAGAGGCCGAGGGCTTCGAGCGCCTGCACGCAGACGAGGTGATTGCGCTGGTACGGGACACGGAGCGGTTCAAGCCCAACTGCAACCTCGTGCTGCTGGACTTCTTCCTGCGGCACGGGCTCCTCGACGGGGAACTCCCGCCCGAGCGGCGCACCCGGCTCCGCTCGGCGCTGCAGGCGCCCCTGCCCTGAATCCAGCTCCCTTGGAAGCCTGCTGCAGCTGGGCCTAAGATCGGTCCGTGGAGATCCATCTGCCAGGAGCCCCGGTGCCGATGTTCCCGCTGCAGGAAGTGCTGCTCTTCCCGGGGCAGATCCTGCCGCTGCACATCTTCGAACCGCGGTACCGTCAGATGATCGAGGACAGCCTCGACGGGCCGGGCCGCATCGTCATGGCGACCATCCGCCCCGGGGGCGGCACGGCCGCCGGCGCACCGCCTGCAGTGCTGCCCGTTGCCGGGATCGGCGAGATCGTCCGCCACGAGAAGCTGCCCGACGGGAGGTTCCTGATCTGGCTCCTCGGGCTGCAGCGGGTGCGCATCGAGGAGGTGCCCTCCGACCGGCTGTACCGCAAGGTGCGGTGCCTGCCCTTCGAGGAGGTGCCCGTGGGCGATGCCGAGTCGAACGACCTCTGCGAGCAGTTGCGCGCAGCGACCGCGCTGCGCCTGCCGAAGCGCCTGCAGGTGCCGGAACAGGCGGGCCCCGGCCTGCTCACGGACCTGTTGCTCCAGACCCTCGGGGCGCCCCAGCACTTCGTGGCGGAGATCTTCTCCGAGGCCAACGTGGCGGAGCGCGCCCGCATGGCACTGCTCGCCGCCGAGCGGTTCCCGCCACAGCCGCGGGACGAGGAGACGGGCACCGAGGACGAACCGCCCCACGACGCCGACAGCAACGAGCCCTGAGCCCCCTGCGCGGCAGGAAAATCGCGACAGGACCCGCAGGGACGGAATAGGCTTCGGCAGCCATGCGCACGGATCCATCCCGCACTCCCGGCAGCCCCCTCCGCATCTACATGGTCGGCTCCCACGCCACGGGCAAGACCACCGTGGCCCGCTGGCTGCGCGACCGCTACGGCATCCCGATGATCGCCGAGGTGGCCCGCGGCGTGCTGGCGGAGATGGAAGAGCGCCTCGACTCGCTGCGCGCCGACATCGCGCTCGTGAACCGCTACCAGGCCGAGGTCTTCGCCCGCCAGATCGCGGCGGAGAAGAACGTTTCAGGCCCCTTCGTCAGCGACCGCGCGTTCTGCAACCTCGCCTACGCCGCCCACCACTCCACCATCCTCGGCGAGATCTTCCGCGACGCGCGCCTCAAGGAGTACATGGAGTGGGTGCGCGGCGGGATCGTGTTCTTCCTGCGACCGCACCCCCAGCTCGTGCAGGCCGATGGCGTGCGCGCCGGCCTCGAGTGGGACGAGGTGGTGCGCATCGACGGCATGGTGAAGCTGCTGCTCGAGATGTTCGACGTGCCGTACCTGCCCGTGGCCTCCCTGGCCATGCAGGAGCGCGTCCGCCTCATCGAGCGCGTGCTCGACCTCGTGGGCGTGGCCCCCATGAACAAGCCCGGCGACCTGCGCGCCGAAGACGCCCTGCGCGAGCCGCTCCGCACCAACTGAGCGCCTGCCCCGGCAAACAACACGGCCCGCCAGGGTTGCTCCCGGGCGGGCCGTGTCGTTCGTCGCAGGACGGCCCCGCGTGGGGCCGTCAGGCCGTCACTTGGCCTGCTTCTTGATCGGCACGAGGCCCGAGTCGTCCTGCTTCGCGGGCTCCGCAGCAGGCTTGGTGGCCGCAGCCGCGTTCTCCAGCTCGTCGGCGAGCTTGCCGGCGCCGTAGATCTTGCGCATCGACTCGATGATGATCTCCGGGTGCACGCTCACGGTGCGCGCGACCTCGTCGTCGAACACGTAGTTGTTGCCCAGCATCTCGATGTTGCCGTCGAAGATCAGGCCCACCACGCGCTGCTCCTTGTCGATCATCGGGCTGCCGGAGTTGCCGCCGATGATGTCGCAGGTGGCGACGAAGTTGAACTTGGTGTCGAGGTTGAGCTCGCCGCGCTTGTCGAGCCATGCCTGCGGCAGGTCGAACGGGTGCACGTTGGCGAACTCGCTGTTGCGGCCGAACAGGCCCCACAGCGAGGTGAAGGCAGGCGCCACGGTGCCGTTGAAGCGGTAGCCCTTGACGATGCCGTCGCTGAGGCGGAGCGAGAAGGTCGCGTCCGGCGGGATGCTGGTGCCGTAGACGGCGAAGAACGCCTCGCCGATGAGCTGCTGCTGCTTCCGCTCCTCTGCCTGCAGTTCCATCATCTTGTTGCGCAGGCCATCGCCCTGCAGGCCCTTGGCGGCCGCAACCTTCTCCTGCTGCAGGCGCGCGACCTCGTCCCACGCCTTGCCGAACTTCTCGAACAGGCCCTTCTCGCGCAGCGCCGCGTGCACGGCCTCCTCGGCGGCCTTCTTGATGGCCATGATGCGCGGGTTCTTGAGGCCGTCGAGGTAACCCTGGAAGGCCTTGCGGGTGTTCTCGACGCTCAGGATGCGCGCGCGCAGTTCCTTCTCCTTGGCCGCGCTCTCCTTCGCCTGCGCGTTGAGCTGGTCGAGCATCTGGTGCACGCGCTCGAGCTGCTGCGGGTAGAAGTGGTCGCGCAGGTACTCGCACTGGGCGAGGGTCTGCAGGCGGCCCGTGCGGCCGGGGTTGCCGGTGACGAACACGAGGTCGCCCTCGGCAGCTCCCTCGGTGCGCCAGCGGAAGAAGTGGCCCGAGGTGTCCGCCGGCTTGCCGTCCTTGCCGTAGGCGCGGCAGAAGGTGAAGTCGAGGCCCCAGCGCGGGTAGCAGAAGTTGTCGGGGTCGCCGCCGAAGTGTGCGACCTGACCGTGCGGGGCGCAGACGAGGCGGATGTCGTCCCAGATGCGGTAGCTGTAGACCTGGAACATGCCGCCCTGGTACAGCGTGACGAGCTGGTGCGTGAGCTCGGGCTGCTTCTCGCCCATCTCCTTCACCAGGTCCTCTGCCTTGGCGCCCTTGCGCACCTCCTCGGTGATGTCGCGCGTACCGACCAGCTGCTGGACCGTGAGGTTGGGCAGCTTGACCTCGGCCTCGAGGGAACCGGCGTAGAAGCCGTCCTTGAGCCAGTCGTTCTCGCCCTGCACCTCCGCGATGTTGTCGCGGGCGCAGTGGTGGTTCGTCATGATCAGGCCCTGCGGGCTCACGAACGAGGCCGAGCAGCCGCGGCCGAAGCGCAGCGAGGACAGCATCGCGTGCTGCATCCACTCGGGGCTCGGCTTGAAGTCGTATTCCTTGTCGAACCACGCCAGCGGCGCGTTCTCGAAGGTCCACATGCGGCCGAGGTCCTTGCGTTCCTGGGCGTGGAGGGTGGCGCATGCGAGCGCCGAGAGGAGGATCCCGCGGGTGAGGAGGGAGGTCTTCATGGTGCAGCGGGCCAATCTACGCCCCGGGAAACCCGGTGCGAGGACCGACCCGGCATTTCGACGTCCGGATCCTCAGGCGCGCGCTGCCGGGGCGCCGAGTTCGCGGTAGATGCCGAGGAGCTGCTCGACGTTCTGGTCGATGGGCGGCACGTCGCACCCGGCCATCGAGAGCTCGGGACCCTGGCCCGTGGCCATGCGGTCGAGGATCGCGCCGAGGGCGGCGGCATCCCCTGCCGGAAACAACAGGCCGTTGCGGCCCTCGCCGACCACCTCGCGGATGCCGCCCAGGTCCGAGGCGACCACCGGCACCCGGGCGTGCAGGGCCTCGAGGACGGTGAACGGCGTGTTCTCGTACCAGAGCGAGGGCACGACGAGGGCATCGAGCGAACCCAGCACGCCGCCCAGCTCCGCCGGCCCGAACGGGCCGTGGAACACGACCCGCGGGTCGCGGATGCCGTCCACGAGTGCGTCCGACCAGCCCGGCTGCGATTCCCTGCTCCCGTGCACGTGCAACCGCAACACCGGCGACTTCGCGTGCTGCAGCGCGTCGAGCAGCACGTGCAGGCCCTTGTGGCGCGTGATCGAGCCGATGTAGCCGACGTCGAACGTGGCCCGGTCCGTGCGCGGCGCACGCTGGGGCGCGGCACGGAACCGCCCCGGGTCCAGTCCGTAGGGCAGGTGGACGAGGCGCCGTGGATCGAGGCCGTGACCGCCGTAGATCCCGGCGATGAACCGAGACGGCGCCACCACGCGATCGGCGCGGTTGAGCACCGACATCAGGTGCTCCTTCCTGCCGACGAGTGCGAGTGCCTTGCGCGGGTCGCTGCCGCCGTGGTTGCCCGCCGGCCGCGCAGCCTCGGCGAGACCGCCCATCGCCTGCAGCATGCCGGCGCGCTCGAGCCGCCCTGCCAGCTCCGGGTCGATGCAGCCGATGCAGCCGAGCCCGCGCTCGGGCGGGCCGTCGCAAAGCGCACCATCGCGCCGGAGCAGCAGGTAGTTCGGGCAGATCCACCAGAAGTCCATCAGGTTGACGACCACGGGGATGCCGCGGGCAGCGGGCTCGTCGACGACGGCACGTCCCACGTTGCGTGGGTGGAACACGTGCACCACGTCGCAGGGGAACTCGTCGAGCTGGCGCGCCAGTGCCTGCGCAGCCATCGGGTTGTCGTAGTCGCGCAGGTGGACGTCGCGCGAGAGCGCGTGGTGCAGGCCGATGCGTCGCACGGGGATGCCCTCGACCACTTCATCGCGCTCGACCCAGTTCTGGTCGGGGCTGTCGGCCTGGACCAGGGGTTCGTAGGCGAACACGCGTGCATCCACGCCGGCGCGTCGCATGGCGAGCACGATGGCGCGCACGTACTGCTCGGTGCCGGTGATGTGCCGCGGCAGGAACTGGTGCACCACCGCCAGCAGCTTCACGAACCCGTCCCCTGGCGTGCGAGGAACTCGCGTTCGTGCGGCAGCAGGTCGCGCGGGACGAGGCGCCACCGCACCACCTCTGCGAGCAGCAACGCGATCCACTTCTCCCGCTCGCCGACCTCCGCGCGCGCGCCGTCGAGGGTTTCCTGCAGGTCGCGCAGCACGCGCAGGAGCGCCGTCGCATCGGCAGCGCCGGCAGCATGCAGAACCATCGCCAGCATCCGGCTGTCCATCTGCAGGCCGGTCACGACCTCCTGCAACCGCTGGGTGTCGGTCGTCACGTCCACGCCGGCGGACTGGCACAGCGCGGCGAGGTCTTCGTCCCGGCGGATCACGCCGCGGCGCAGTTCCTCCTCGCGGCGGGCGGCCTCGTCGATCGCGCGACGGAGCGCCACGTCCCGCTGCGCGGCCTCGGCCAGCTCGCGGCGATGGACCGCATCCTGCTGCACGGCACGCTCGAGCTGCTCCCGGAGCCGGCCCTCCTGCGCCTGCAGCTGGTTCGTTTCCGCGGCGAGTTCGGCCAGCTTCGTGGCCTTGGCGCCACCTTCCTCGCGCAACGCAGCCGCCTCGGCCTCGAGGTGGGCGACCCGCGCACGTTCGCGTGCGAGGTCGTCCACGAGGAGGGCTGCCTGCGTCCGCGCCTCGACGAGGGCGGCCGCGGACTGTTCCAGTTGCTCGCGCGTGCGGGCGAGGTCCTCGCGGAGCTTGTCCACGTCCTCCCGCAGCTGGGCCACCTGACCCTGTGCATGCGCGAACTCGACGGCCGTGCGCTCCAGCTGAGAACCGACCTGCGCGGCATGCTGGGCCTGCGCCTCCGCGGCACGCGCCGTCTCGGCGCGGGCGGCCTCGTGCTTCTGGATGGCGTCCAGCAGCTGGGCCTCGCGGGCCTGGCCGTGGTCCAGCACGTCGTGCAACCGGGCCGCGAGGAACGTGCGCACCTGGATGCCGATGCCGATGTCCGCGAACCAGCGCTCCAGCGCCTCCATCCACGAGCAGGATTCCTCGGACCGGGCGCGCTCCAGCGCGGCGAGCCGCTGTGCCTCGAGACCCTCGTGCTGGACCGTGTCGAGCGACTCGAGGTAGCGCATGCGGCGGTCGCGCACCAGGCGCGCCACCACGTCCGACCCAACAGTGTGCTCGACGATGCCCGTCGCCACCTGCTCGACGAGGGCGCGATGGGCCGCCGGGTCGGCAGCAGGCATCCGCGCGAACACGCGGCGCAACAGGTCGAGGAGCGCGGGCTTGTCGACGCGCCACAGCGAGTCGGAACGCGCGAAGGCGAGCGCAAGGCGCTCGGGGTGCCAGCTGGCGAGCACCAGCAGGCGCTCCAGTTGCTCGGCCTCGCCGCCACGCGGTTCGCCGCCCTCGACCTGCAGCTCGGTGCCGGACAGGCCGCCCACCGAGTGACCGCGGGCCCGGGCCCGGTGCACGTACTCCCAGAGGGCTGCGCTGCCCAGCAGGTCCTCCTGGAACGTGCCGAGTCGCTCGAAGGCAGCGCGCCGCAGCACGAAGGCCCGTGCCGACGGGTAGGGAAGCTCGATGCCCGGCAGCGCGCCCGAAGCGAGGGGCAGGGCGCGCGGCTCGAGGAGGCCCATGGGATCCTCGCAGCCCATCCATGCGGAGGTACCATCGCGCACGACCGGGCACGCGAGCGCGAGCGAAGCCCTCGCGAGGCCAGCTGCCATCGCCGCGGCATCGTGACGCGCGATCCGCGCTCCGGGCCCGGCCAGCAGCACGAACTCACTCCGTGCTGCCACCATCGCGAGGTTCCAGCACTGTGCCGGTG
>JBEATZ010000150.1:0-6951 GCA_041161695.1 Planctomycetota bacterium
ACCACGGGGCTCGCCAACGACCCCACGGGCACGTTCCTGCAGAACGGCCTCGGCACCCTCGATGCGAACGGCCGTGCGGTGGCCTCGTTCCAGGCTCCGCCCGGACTGTTGGCGCCGCTGATCGGCGGCAGCGTCACGTGGAGCGCCATCTCGGGCAGCATCTTCACCAGCCCGGTCCTGCCCGCCTTCACGGCCGAGGCGAAGACGATGCCGATCCTCTGAAGCGCCGGGGCGGCAGGCCTGGGACGTGCGGGTGGCTTGAGGGGCAGGCGGTCCGTAGAGTGCTCGCCCCGATGATCACGCTCCAGAGCCATGTGTGCGGCCGGTGGCAGACCGGCAGCGGTTCCGCGAAGGACCTGTTCAACCCGGCAACCGAGGAGGTCCTCGGCACGGTGCAGCAGGGCGGCATCGACCTCGGTGCCGCGCTGGACTTCGCGCGCACGAAGGGCATCCCGGCGCTGCGAGGGCTCGGTTTCCAGGGCCGCGCGGCCCTGCTCAAGGCGCTCTCCACCGCCATCCACGAGGTGCGCGACGAACTCATCGAGATCGCGACGCGCAACGGCGGCAACACGCGCGGCGACGCCAAGTTCGACCTCGATGGCGCGACCGGCACGCTTGCCCACTACGCCCAGCTCGGCGCCTCGCTGCCGGCGGGCAACCTGCTGCCCGATGGCGAGGGCATCCAGCTCGGCAGGACGCCGCGCTTCTGGGGCCAGCACGTGCACGCGCCGCGCCCCGGTGTGGCGGTGCACATCAACGCGTTCAACTTCCCCGCGTGGGGCATGGCCGAGAAGATGGCGTGCGCCCTGCTGGCAGGGGTGCCGGTGGTCGAGAAGGCGGGCACGCCCAGTGCGATGCTCGCGCACCGCATCGCCCAGCTCGTCGTCGAGAAGCAGTTGCTGCCCGAGGGCGCGTTCCAGTTCGTGGCCGGCTCGGTGAGCCCGATCCTCGACCTGCTCGGGCCGATGGATGCCGTGGCCTTCACCGGCTCGGCTGCGACGGGCGCACTGATCCGCGGCAACCGCAACCTCGTCGCGCGCAACGTGCGCGTCAACATCGAGGCCGACTCGGTCAATGCCGCCGTACTCGGTGCGGACGCCGAGGTCGGGTCCGACACGTTCGAGCAGTTCCTCAACAACGTGACCACCGACATGACGCAGAAGGCGGGCCAGAAGTGCACGGCCGTGCGCCGCATCCTGCTGCCGGCCGATCGCGTGGACGAGGTGGGGGCGCTGCTCTGTGAGCGCCTGGCAGCCGTCAAGGTCGGCAACCCGGCGGAAGGAGACGTGCGCATGGGGCCGGTCGCGAGCCGTGAGCAACTGGCGGACGTGCGCGCCGGCATCACCGCACTCATGGCGGTCGGCAAGGCGCTCTGTGGCGGCCCTGCAACGATCGCGGGCAAGGGCTACTTCGTCGCGCCCACGCTGCTGTGCGCGTCGGACGTGCGCGCCGAAGTGATCCACTCCCTCGAAGTGTTCGGGCCCTGTGCCACCCTGCTGCCCATGGACGGCACGGCGGAGCAGGCCGTGGACCTGTGCAACCGCGGCGGCGGTGGCCTCGTGGCCAGCGTCTACAGCGATGACCGTGCGTTCGTGGAGACGGTGGTTGCGGGCATTTCGCCCTGGCACGGGCGCATCTGGCTCGGCAGCGAGAAGACGCAGGGTCAGGCCCTCGGCCCAGGTGCGGTGCTGCCGGCCACGATCCACGGCGGCCCCGGCCGCGCCGGCGGCGGTGAGGAGCTGGGCGGCATCCGCGGTCTCGCCCCGTACCTGCAGCGCACGGCGGTGCAGGGCGACCGGGCGGTGGTGGCGCGGGCGTTCGGCCTCGAGCCGGCCCCGGCTCCCTCCAACTGACCTGCGTCCCGAACCTCCGTTCGCATCGTCCCTTGGGGGCGAAGGTGAGGAGTTTTCCACACTTTCCCCACGGTTCTCCACAGGCTTGTGGATAGCTTGGAGCCCTTCAGGAGGGCTCCGATGGACCTGTGGACCGTATTGGGCGTGTGGTGTGTGGCTTCTTGCTGCCTGGCTCCCGTCGTGGGGCGCTTCCTCCGCGGCACCGGACCGGCCGACTTCGCGGCCAAGGCCCGTCCCGCCCGGGACGAAGCCCTCAGAACGAGCCCGTCGTCAGATCCACGGCGTTACTGGCAATCGGCTGGATGATCGCCGGGCCCGCGGTGGGCGACCATGCCTGCATGTGCAACCGCAAGCCGGCAATAGCAGGCCGCATGGGAACGAGGACGGCTTCCATGCCGTTGAACCCCTCGTCCTCCTGGTCGCCCGTGACGAGCGTGTAGTAGCTCGATCCGAACAGCAGTGCCTGGTGCAAGCCGATGCGGCTCGCTGCAGAGTCGCCCGGCAGCACGCCCAGCGTGGGGCCCTGCAGGCTGAGGACGATGGCCGGATAGCGCGCGAAGTTCGCCTCGGCCGCCACGGGCTTGTCGCCCTCCGACTCCCTTGCCGCCACGTCGCCGGCTGGTGTCGAGCCGTCCACGGGCTGGCCCTGCTCGGCGAGGAACTGGTTGCTCCAGTCCGCTTCCCAGGTGTCCGAGAGCGTGTCACCCCACAGGCCGCCGAAGAGCACCACGCGGCCGCGCGCGGGATCGAAGGCCATCGAGTGCCAGGAACGCGTGGGCGGAGCTGCCGCGGACTGGCGCTGTTCCCAGACCTCGCCGTTCCACTCCCACGTGTCGCCTGCGTACAGCACGACCTTGGCGCGGGTGGGGTCGTAGGCCATGGCGTGGCCCGAGCGCGCCGACGGATGCAGCGCCGGCCGGCACTGGCGCCACGTGAAGCCGTCCCATTCCCACGTGTCGGCCAGGTCGTGGTTGTTGGCAGCCTTGCCGCCGAACAGCACCACGCGTGCGCGCGAGCTGTCGTAGGCCATCGCGTGCCAGCGGCGCCACGCCGGGGACACGGGCGATGCGCGCTGCATCCAGTTGTTGCCGTCCCATTCCCAGGTGTCGCCGAGGCAGTAGAGCATCGACGTGGGGGAGTTCACGTTGGACTCGCCACCGAACAGCACCACGCGGCCGCGCAGCGAGTCGTACGCCATCGTGTGCCACTGGCGCGCCGATGGTGAGGTCTCGGGGTAGCGCTGGCGCCAGCCGCTCGCGTCGAGTTCCCAGGTGTCGCCGAACTGGCGCGACGACACGCCGCCGATGCAGCAACCGCCGAACATCACGGTGCGCTGGCGCTGCGTGTCGTAGGTCATCGCGTGGCCACCGCGTCCCGCGGGGTACTGCACCGAAGGACGCTGGCGCCACGCGGCGCCGTCCCATTCCCACGTGTCGGACATCCCGGAGCCTCCGAACAGGAGGATGCGGCCGCTCTGCCAGTCGTAGCTCATCGCATGCGCCCAGCGCGACGACGGCTTGCGCACGGTCACGCGCTCCGACCACTGTGCGGATGCGGAAGCCGTGCACGCAATCACGGCCAGAGCGAGGCTGGCTGCAGTGCGTGCGCGAGCGGCAACGGGGGGCGTTGCTCCTCCGCGAACGAGCTTCCGCATGGACGAGGACTCCGAGGGGGGGGACGAGGAGACGGAAGCGATCCTAGCGAGGTCTGCGAAAATGCAAACGGGGGTCGCGTCTCGTTTTGGCCCCGTCGCGCCTCCGGAACCGGGATTGCATCGGTGCAGCGAAAATGGCCCATGCCAAGGAAACTTCCGGCAGGTCTCGCTGCGTCCAAGCCATGCCGGCTTTGTCTGCGGCCATCCCGATGCCGTGGCGCTTGCGTAGTTGGGACAGCGCGCTGTTCCCGAGGCCACTACCTTTCTGCTGAAGCTTCCGGCTTCCCGAACCAACCTGAAGGACACATCCATGCGTTTCCCGTCGAGTCTCCTCTCTCTTGCTGTCCTCGCGAGCGTCGCTGGCAGCGCCCTTGCCCAGAACGACGATTGTGGCGGCGCCATCTCCGTGGTGAACGGCCCCAATGGTCCCTATTCCAACGTGGGCTCGACCACGTCCTCGCCGGCCTGGCCCTGCGCCGTCGGCGGCGCCGACGTGTGGTACTCCTACGTGGCCCTCGGCGCGGGCCACCACACGGTCGACGTGTGCGGCGCGAGCTACGACAGCGCCCTCGAGATCTTCGATGGTTCGGCAGGTTGCGGCGCGCTCGTGAGCCTCGGCTGCAACGACGACTCCTGCGCCCTCCAGTCGAGCCTCACCGTCGCCGTCACCACGGGCACGCAGTACTTCATCCGCGTCGGCGGCTACGCGAGCGCGACCGGTTCCTTCACGCTCAACGTCAACGGCCCTGCAGGCGGTGGCGGCGGCACGGTGATCGCCCAGGCGCAGGCCTACGGCCAAGGCTGCTACCGCACCTCGCGGTCGTTCTACGAGAACTTCACCACGGGCACGCTCGACCTCGCCAACTCGGCCTTCACCCTGATCAACCAGGGCAATGCCTACGTGGCGCTGCCCTTCGGTGCCTACGTGGTGCCCACGGCTGCCGCCACCAGCCTGGGCCTCGGTGACGACACCAGCACGACCGTGACCCTGCCCGGCACCATGCCCTACCCGGGCGGCGTGACCACCGCGCTCGAGGTGTGCTCCAACGGCTTCGTCTCTGCGGCCACCGGCAACGGCACGGGGTTCACGCCGAACGTGGGCCTGTGGCTCAACAGCCTCGCCCCGCGCTGGGGCGGCTGGCACGACTACAACCCTGGCGCCACCGGCTCCGGTGCGGTGAAGAGCGAGCAGGTTGGCAACATCCTCTACATCACGTGGGACGGCGTGTACGACTTCGGCGGCAGCACGCCCAACACCTGGCAGCTGCAGTTCGACACCGCGTCGGGCAACGTCACCTTCGCGTGGCAGGGCATGAGCGGCGGTGGCAACGGCCACCTCGTCGGCTACGCCGCCGGCGGTACCTCGAACGACGTGGGCAGCATCGACATCACGGCCCAGCTGCCGAGTTCGTTCGGAACCTCGCCTGCGGACAGCAACCCGCTGACCCTCGCGAGCGGCCGTCCCGTGATCAACACCACGTTCGCGCTCACCACGACCAACGTCCCGGCGGCCTCGGCCTTCGCCTTCACCATCCTGAGCTTCACCCAGCTCCTCCCGGCCCAGGAGCTGAGCTCCTTCGGCATGCCGGGCTGCTACCAGCACGTGGGCTTCGATGCCGTGAACCCGGCGCTGGCAGCTGGCGGCACGGCGACCCTCAACGTCTCGGTGCCCAACAACCCGAGCCTCGTCAACGTGGTGCTCACGAGCCAGTCGATCGCCTTCGCCCCGGGCGTGAACCAGCTCGGCGCCCTCAGCTCGAACGGCATCCGCCTCAGCATCGGCAACCTGTGAGTCCGCAGACACGCGCCGTCTCCTGATGCGCCTCAGCGCCACGGCAGATCCACCTGCCGCGGCGCTGCTCGTTTGAGGGGATACCCGCAATCCGTGCCCCTCATTATCCTGCTTCGCCACCTGTCTCTGTCCCTCCCGTGAAGGAACCCATGCAACGCAACACCATCCGTCTCGCGTCCCTGCTCCTAGGAGCCTCGCTCGCATCGAGCGCCATGGCCCAGGTCGCCAACGACGACTGTGCCACTGCCATCGGCGTCAACAGCGGCGTCAACGGGCCGTACTCCAACGTGGGCTCGACCACTTCCATCCCGGCCTGGCCGTGCGCGAGCGGTGCAAACGACGTCTGGTTCTCCTGCGTCGCGCTGTCCACCGGCACCATGTCCGTGGACCTGTGCACGCTCGCGAGCTGGGACACGGCCCTGCAGGTCTTCTCGGGCAGCTGCGGCGCGCTCGTCAGCCTCGGCTGCAACGACGACAGCTGCAGCACGCAGTCCCAGATCACCAACATCGCCATCACGGCGGGAGCGACCTACTACATCCGCGTGGGTGGCTATGCGGGCGCGACGGGATCCTTCAGCCTCAACGTGACCGGCCCCGTGGCGGCCTCGGCGAGCGCGGCCTCGTCCTTCGCCTACGGCGTGGGTTGCTACGACAACAGCCGCGGGTTCTACCAGCGCTTCACCGACTCCTCCTTCCTGGACCTCGCGAACAGCGCGTTCACCCTCGTCAACCTCGGTTCCAGCTACGCGATGCTGCCGAGCACGGCCACCTACGTGCCGCCCTCCGCCGCCGCGCAGGTCGTCCAGTGCCTGCCCGACAACGACGAAGGTGAGGCCACGGTGTCCCTGCTGCTGCCGATGCCCTACCCGGGCGGCACCACGTCATCGCTCACCATCTGCTCCAATGGCTACGTCTCGGCCGCGGGCGGCAACCCCGTCAACTTCATCCCCAACATCGGGCAGTGGAACAGCAGCGCTGCGGCCCGCTGGGGCGGCTGGACCGACTACGACGCATTCCTGAATCCGGCCAGCGGCCAGATCAAGTTCGAGCAGGTGGCCAACATGGTCTACGTGTCGTGGGACGGCGTGTTCCACTACAACCGCACCACGCCGAACTTCTTCCAGCTGCAGTTCGACAACACGAACGGCAACGTGAACTTCGTGTGGGGCAGCATGAGCACGATCGGTCCGGCGCACCTCGTCGGCTTTGCTGCTTCCGGCGGGCAGCGCGACCTCGGCAACCTCGACATCTCCGCACTCGTACCGAGCGGCTTCCGGACCAGCTCCAACGACGATCCGCCCCTCAGCCTCACCGGCGGCCGCCCGGTGACCAACACCGCGGTCAACCTCGTCACGGGCAACGTCCCTGCCTCGGCCACGCTGGCGCTCGGGATCCTGAGCTTCACTCAGTACAACCCCGGCCTCGACCTCACTGCCTTCGGCATGCCTGGCTGCCGTCAGTTCGTCGGCTTCGACGCCGTGAACGTGCTGCTGCCCTCCGCCGGTTCGGCCACGCAGGTGATCAACATCCCCAACAACCCGGGGCTCGCCGGCCTGCCCTTCGTGAGCCAGAGTCTCGCGTTCGTGCCTGCGGTCAACCCGCTCGGCGCCATCGCCTCCAACGGCGTGCGCTTCACGATCGGCACGTTCTGA
>JBEATZ010000161.1:0-2670 GCA_041161695.1 Planctomycetota bacterium
CGCGTTCCGCCTGCTCGAGGTTCATGCGTTCCTTTGCCCTGCGCGCGTCAGCGCAGCGGGAGGCTCTGCAGCAGGTCGCGCGCGGCGCGGTTGCCGGGGTTGTGGTTGAGGAGGCGTCGCAGCTCGATGCGGGCCGCGTCCTTGTCACCGGCGTCGAGCAGCAACTGAGCGAGCAGCAGGCGCTCGCCGCTGTCGGGGCGAATGGCCATGAGCCTCCGGAAGTGCTCGATGGCGAGCGCGCGCTGTGCGGCAGCTGCCTCGGTGTCGCCAGCTTCCGCGAGTTCCTGGGCGTCGCGCATGCACATCTGTGCGTAGGTGACGAGTTCGGGGGCCTTGGCCTCCTCGGTGCGGACCGCATCCTGCAGGTACTCCTTGACCACGGCGCGGAGCTGCGCGGCGAGCTCGGCGTGCTCCGGCCTGCCCGAGAGCCGCTGGCTGAGGGCGAGCTGCAGCCCCCAGTTGCCCTCGGCCACGCGCGCGGCGACATCGGGGCGACCGAGTTCCACGGCGATGCCTGCCATGACGCGGTCACCAGGGGCGCCGATCTTGACGGCGCGCTGGAACAAGGTCACGGCCTCGTCCAGCTTGTCTTCCTTGAGCAGCTGCCGTGCAGCAGCAAGGCTTGCGTTGTCGTTCTCGGGCGAGTAGCGCCAGCCGCGGTGGATCCACGCAGCGCCCTCCGGTCGCTCGAGCCATTCGACCGCGAACTGGCCCATCATGGTCCACAGCAGTCCGTGCACGGGACACACGGCGCGCGCTGCAGACAGCATGTCGAAGGCCTCCTGTGCGGCGGTGCGCAGCCGCACCTTCTGCTCGAGGGTGAGCGGGGCGTCGAGTTCGACGAAGTCGATCTCCTCTGCGGTCACCACACGCTGCCAGCCGACGAGCGCGAGGCGCAGGTGGTACTCGACCTTGCCGGGAACGAGCGCCACCGCCTGCTCGAGGTGGGACTTGGCCTGGTCGAGGGCCGCGAGGCGCCAGCCGAGCCGCATGAGCTCGGGCACCCTGCGCTCGAGGGCTTCCGCGGAGCGGAAGTGGAAGTCCGCCTGCCGGGCGCGCTCGACTCCGGGCAGCTGCAGGAACAGGAACAACCCAGATGCGATGAAACCGAGCCCGAAGACGACGTGGGCGAACCTGCCGGCAACTTCGCGCACGTTCACGCGGCTCGCGACGAGCCCGAGCATCACGGTCATCAAGCCGGCCACCGCCGGCACGCGCAGGCCGAAGTCGCTGGTGGCATGGAAGGCCACGGCCACACAGCCGAACACGATGCCGTAGATCACGGCATCGAGGCTGTGCTGCGGGCGGAACATGTGCCGCAGCCACCGGAACACGAGGGGCAGCACGAAGAGGCAGGCGACGAGGATGCCAACCAGTCCGGTTTCCACCAGCAACTCGACGTACTGGTTCTCGGCGTGCTCGGTGCGACCTGCGCTCATGGTCAGGTCATAGCCCGGGTACACCTGGTCGAAGGCGGCTTGCCCGATGCCGAGCCAACGGAAGTCCGGGACCATCGCCATGGCGCCCTTGAGGATCAGCCCGCGGTCGCCCCAGGACTCCTCGGGGTTCTCGAGGGTGGCCATGCGGTCGTACACCGGGTCGAAGCCGATGAAGAGCAGCGCGAGGAACGCCACCACGGCGAGGCCGCCCAGCGACCAGCCGGTGCCGCGCAAGTACTTGGTCCAGTGCAGCACCGTTGCACAGACGAAGCCCGCCACTGCCATGGAGATCAAGCCGTTGCGGGAGCGCGAGATGGCGATCGCGACGATGCCGCAGACCACCATCGCCATGAGCAGCAGGTCGAGGCGACGCTCGGGTGCGCGCAGGTCCGCCATCAGGTCCTCGACGCGGTAGCGCCCGCGGTGGTCGCGCTCGGCGAGGCGCAGGAGCAGCAAGGCGAGCCCGGCCCCGATGCAGAGGTTGAGGCACTGGCTCAGGTGGCCGTAGTGCACGAAGAGTCCCACGGTGGGGTTGACGCCTTCCTGCTCCCAGATGCCGAGGAACTTCGCGGCACCCGTGACCGACTGCGCGATCTTGACCACGGCCACCACGAGCCCGACGAGGGAGATCGCGAGGAGCAGGCGCCGCATGGAAGCGGGCCGGCGGTAGAGATTGACCACCGCGAGGAAGAGGACGCCGAGGCTGAACAGGAGACGCAGGTCTTCCTTCGTCTCGTGTGGGTAGAGCGTCACGGGCGCGCGCGCGGTTGCATCCAGGGCCTGCGGCAAGGCCGGCTCCGCGAGCAGGTCACGCCACAGCGCACCATTGGTGGGCGCAATCGCAGCCAGCAGGTCCTGCGGCAGCGGCGCGGCTTGGAACGCAACGAAGCCCACGAACGCGAACAGGAACCAGGCGCTGGAGCTCCAGAACACGGCCACGGAAGGCGCGAGCAGGAAGCGCAGCCCCAGCAGCAAGGCGATGCCGCCAATGCCGCCCAGGATCAGGAGGTGGCTCAGGGGCAGCACGCCACCGAACCCGAAGGGCAGCCAGGCAATCAGTGCGAGCAGCAGCACTTCAGCCGCGGTGTCGAGGCGGGCAGCAAGCCGCTGGGAACCCATGGCGCAAAGGATGGCGCGGCTTCCCCTCGGGTGCACGCGCGGATCCCCTTCTTCCGCCACAGAGGGGGGCGCACTCGGGGCGGGTGTCGGAGGTTCCCACAAGGGGATGGGG
>JBEATZ010000175.1:0-8895 GCA_041161695.1 Planctomycetota bacterium
GTCCTCGTGGTCGGTGAGGATCGCCCCGCCGGCGCAGTCGACGCTCGCGACCGGAGAGCCGACGAGGTATCGCACGAGGTCGAGGTCGTGGATCATCAGGTCGAGCACGACGCCGATGTCCGTGATGCGGAAGCTGAACGGCGCGAAACGCTGGCTCTCGATGTAGCGGGCGTTGCGCGCGACCTCCTGCAGCCGCTCGAAGGCGGGGTTGAAGCGCTCCACGTGGCCGACCTGCAGGATGCGGCCGTGCCGCCGCGCGATCTCGACGAGTTCGCGACCCTCCTCGACGGTGGCGGTGATGGGCTTCTCGACCAGCGTGTCGATGCCGTGCTCGAGGAAGAACCCGGCCACCTCGCGGTGCAGGTTGGTTGGCGTCACCACGCTCACCGCGTCGACCATGCCCACGAGGCTGCGATGGTCGGCGAAGGCAGGCACGCCATACGCCTGCTGGGCGGCCTCGCGCGCCTTCTCGCTGGGATCCGCAACCGCGACGAGTTCGCAGTCGAGCTCCTTGAGCAGCCGAGCGTGGTGCCTGCCGAGGTGCCCCACGCCCACCACCGCGATGCGGGTGCGGCTCACGCGTCGATGAGCGTGAACTTGAGTTCCGCCTCCGCGACGAGCTTGCCCGACACCTTGCAGCGCGCGCGCACGTGGCCGAGCTGCGGCTTCGCGCGGATGGTCTCGACCTCGATGCGGAGCTGGTCGCCGGGCACGACGGCCCCGCGCAGCTTGACCTTGTCGATGGACCAGAGCACGGCGAGCTTGCCGGTGTTCTCGAGCTTGCGCAGCAGCAGCACGCCCGCGAGCTGGGCCATGGCCTCGAGCTGCAGCACGCCCGGCATGATGGGCTGGTCGGGCCAGTGGCCCTGGAAGAACGGCTCGTTGATCGTGACGTTCTTGATGGCCGCCGCGCGCTGGAAGCCCTCCAGCTCGATCACGCGGTCGATCAGCAGGAACGGGTAGCGGTGCGGCAGCAGCCGCAGGATGTCGCGGATGTCGAGGCCGGTCTCGCGCGGGGCCTCTGCCTGCTCCTGCTCGCGCTCGTACTCCTCGATGAGGCGGTGCACGAGCTGCATGTTGAGGTTGTGACCCGAGCGCGTGGCGATCACGTGCGCGTCCAGGTCGAAGGCGATGTTGGCGAGGTCGCCCACGAGGTCGAGGACCTTGTGGCGCGCCAGTTCGTCCTCGAACCGCAGGGTGTTGTCCTGCGGGCCGTTGGGCCCCACCACCAGGGTGTTCTTGGGCGATGCGCCCTTGCCGAGGCCGGCGGCCTTGAGTGCCTCGACCTCGTGCTCGAAGACGAAGGTTCGCGCCGGCGCGATCTCGCGCTCGAAGGCGTCGCCCGAGAGGTCGAAGCCGAACACCTGGCGCGTGGCGTCGCCGGAGCGTCCGGGGTAGTGCAGGTGGTACTCGCCCGTGAGGCGGCCGTTGCCGGGCAGCGCCACGATCGATGCGTTGCCCTCGCGGACGAAGATGGGCTGCTTCACGGCAAAGCGCTGGCGCAGCACCTTCTGCTCGAGGATGCCCCCCTCTCGCAGGCCCTGGACGAACTCGGTGGCGGCGCCGTCCATGCCGGGCACCTCCTCGCCGTCGATCTCCACGCGCGCGTTGTCGATGCCAAGGGCGTACATGGCGGCGAGCAGGTGCTCGCAGGTGTGCACCTCGGCCTTGCCGTCCTGCAGGCAGGTGCGGCGTTCCCGCGCCTTCAGGTTGCTGCCGTGCGCGCGCACCTCGGGATGGTCCTCGAGGTCCGTGCGCACGAACACGATGCCGTTGCCGGCTTCCGCCTGGCGGATGGTGACCCGCACCTCCTTGCCGGAGTGCAGTCCCTTGCCGCGGAACTCGACGGCGCTCTTGATGGTGCGCTGGTGGCGCTCCACCGGCTTGTCAGGGGTGGCGGCCAAGTTCAGCTGCCCTTCGCCGGACCCGCAGGCTGCGCGGCAGGCTCCGCAGACTTCGCCGGGGCAACGGCGTCCGGAGCTGCCGGCGCCATCTGCAGGTGCTTGATGACGGCAGCGGTCACGTCCACCTCGTCCGTGTGGTACCAGACGATGCGACGGTCGAAGGTGCGCACCTTGTCGTCACCGCCGCCAAGGCCGATGCGCAACACGAGCTGCAGACCCTTCTCCTTGGCCACGGCAGCGATCCCGCGCTCGGCATCCGCGTAGCAGTCCGCCACCAGCTTGGCCTGGCGCTCGCCGAACTCGGCACGCAGCAGGTCGGCGAGGCCGTCCAGGTGGCGCTGCTCGACCGCGAGGCGCAGTTCGATCTTCTTGACCTCGATGGGCCCCTCGGCAAGGTCGCGCTGGGCCTTGAGCTCCTTGAGCCGGTCGGAGACCTCCTTGGCCTGCTTGTTGAGCGAGGCTGCGAGCTCCTCGAGTTTCTTCGAGCCCTCGACGAAGCGCGGGGCGTTCTCCACCACGCGCGTGATGTCGACGACGCCGATCGCAGGCGCGGGCCTGGCCCCGCCTTCCTGGGCGGTGGCTAGCGGGGCTGCGGCAAGCAGGAGCACGGCAGCGAGGCAACGGGTGAGGTTCGTCATGGTCGTGGTGCGGGCGTGAACCGGCGGCAGCATGTTGCCGCATCGAGCGCCCTGATGGCAAGGAAGCGAATCGGACGGTGCGGCCTTCAGCCGCCGCGGACCGCCTGACGGATGTCCTCGAGGATCACGCTCGCCCCCTCGAGCCCCACCGAGATCCGGATCAGGCCCTCGGGGATCCCCGCGGCCGCGCGCTGTTCCGGCGTCCATGCCGCATGGGTGGTGTAGGCGGGCAGCGAGGCGAGCGACTCGACGCTGCCGAGGGAGGGGCCCCGCGCGATCACCCGGAACCGGTCGAACACGTCGCGGGATCGATCGAGGCCACCCTGCACCACGAAACTCACCATGGTGCCGCCGCCGCCCGGCATCTGCGCCCGTGCGAGCGCCGCATCGGGGTGGTCGGCCAGGCCCGGGTAGGACACGCCTGCGAGGCGGCCGGCGCGCCAGTCGTCGTGCAGGCCGCGGGCGACCTCCAGTGCGGCAGCCTGCTGGGCGGCGATGCGCAGGTCGAGGGTGGGCCACGACCGGCACAGGAGCCATGCCGGGTCGGGCGCGAGGATCGAGCCGGTCCGGCGCCGGAAGGCCTCGATCGGGACGAGGTGCCGGTGGGAGCCGGCGACGACGCCCGCGAGCACGTCGGAGTGGCCGCCGAGGAACTTGGTGGCGCTGTGGACCACGAGGTCGACGCCGAGGCGCAGTGCGTGCTGGATCGGGGGCGGTGCGAAGGTGCCGTCGAGCATCGCGATCGCTCCGGCTGCGCGCGCCGTGCGCGCGAGGGTCGCGACATCCGCGAGCCGCAGCGTGGGGTTGACCGGGCTCTCGAACACCACCATCTGCGCAGGCTGCTGGAGCGCGGCAGCGAGGCTCGCTGGTTCGAGTGCGCGGAACCGGTCGACGCGGATCCCGAACCGGGGCAGGTCCGCCGTGACGAAGTTGCCGGTGCCGCCGTAGATCTCCTCGGCGACGAGGATGCGGTCGCCGGCCTTCAGCAGCGCCAGCACGGCGCCGCTGATCGCGGCCATGCCGCTCGCGAAGGAAACCGCCCCCTCGGCGCCCTCCAGCCGGGCCACGAGTTGCTCGAAGGCAACTGCATTGGGGTGCGTGATGCGCTGGTAGAACTCGCCGCGACGCTGGCCCGTGCCGAACGCACGCAGCGTGTCGGCATCGGGCTGTGCAGCCGAGGTCGCGCGCGACAACGGTGGCGAGAGCGGGCCGAGCGGAGCGTGCGCAGGCTGCGGCGTGCCGTAGAGCGGGTCACCCATGGAGCCGATGGTAGTGCCGGCGACCGTCGCCGCCACGGGTTGCAGGCACGCATCCGCAGCCGCACCATGCGTGCATGACGGTCCCCCCAGCCACCGTGCGCTGCCCGCGCGCCGTCGCGGAGCGCATCCGGGCCTCGGCGCGGCGCGCCCTGCCCCACGAGGCCTGCGGGGTGCTCGGCGGCAGCCGCCACGACGGCCTGCTGGTGCTCACCCACTGGTTCGAACTGTCCTCCGAGGCCCCTGCGGCGGACGCGTTTGCCGTGGACCCCGTCGCGTTCGCGCTGGCCGAGGCAAGGCTGCGGGCCGAGGGCGCCAGCTGGCTCGGGTTCGCCCACAGCCACCCTCACGACCAGGCCGTGCCGTCGGCACGGGACCTCGACCAGCTCTGGCGCAACTGCCTGCAGGTGGTCGTGGGCGGGGCCGAACTGCGCGACATGCGGGCGTTCTGGCTGCACGAGGCTGGAGCCGTGGCGCTGCACTGGGAAGAATCGCTGCCGTGATCGTGGCCGTGGGCATCGACGCCGTGGAGATCGAACGCATCGAGCAGTTGCTCGCGCGCGACGGATCGCGCTTCGTGCAGCGCGTGTTCACGGCGGCCGAGGCCGCATACTGCGAGTCGGTGGCGCGCCCGGCCCAGTCGTTCGCGGCGCGGTTCGCCGCCAAGGAAGCCGTGCTCAAGTGCCTGCGCACCGGCTGGTCGGCCGGCACGGGGTTCCGCGAGGTCGAGGTGGTGCGGGCGGCGGACGGCTCGGTGTCGGTGCAGTTGCACGGCGAGGCCGCGGCACATGCCGCGCGGCTCGGCATCCGCTCGATAGCCCTCAGCCTCACCCACACGCAGGCGACTGCCATGGCGTTCGCCGTGGCCAGCGGCTGAGGCGGGGACTCAGATCCCCTCGGCAGCGAGTTGCACGGACCGCACCGACAGCGGGGCGAAGGGATGGATCGTGAAGGTGGGCAGCTGCGCGCCGTCGAGGTCGACAGGCGTGCTGCAGACCACACTGCCCTCGAAACGCAGCACGACCTCGCCGCGGGTGCGCCCGGTTGCGGCGCGGACGACCAGTTCGATGCGGTGCACGGCGCCGGGCACCACGAGCGGAGGCTGCTCTCCTTTGGTAGGAGCAACCACCGGCTCGAGCGCGCGCAGCAGGAGCGCCTCCATCGCCGCCCGGTTCGAAGGGTCGGTGGACCTCGCGGGCGCGGCACGTACGCGTCCACGGGCATCGAGGGCCACGAGCACGCCCTGGCCGCGCAGGGAGAACAGCCAGGCGCGGACCGAGCCCTCCTGCGGCACCACGAGCTCCACGACCGCACCCACCGAGGCAACCGGCTCGGCGAGGGCAAGGCCGGTCTCGAGCCGCTGGGCCACCGGGTCCGAGACACGCTCGAGCGCGAGCAACGCGTCACCGTCGCCACGCTGCAGTTGCCAGCCGGTCCCCGCGCCCGCGGCGAGGCCGGCAGCAGGCACCAGCATGGTGGCATCCAGCCTCTCCCCCTCGTACTCGACCGAACAGGAGGCTGCGCCGGGCGCTGCGGCACGGAGGCGCGCCAGCACCTCGCGGCGCTGCCGCTCGCGTGCGAGCCAGGCACCCAGCTGGTCCATGACTGCACGCTGGCCCGGATCCAGCTGCGCAGCCGCGGGCTCGAGCGACTGCAGTGCCGCAGCAAGGCCCTCGAGCGATCCACCGGCCGAGGCGGCAGCATGCTCGCGGGTCGCGGCCGCGAGGGCCTCGCCGAGCCCAACCTCGACGGGTCGCGTCGCCGCGAGTGCCTCACCAAAGAGGTCGAGCGCGGCACGATACTGGACGAGCGCGGCAGGAGGCGCAGGCGGGACGTCGACGGCAGCACCGGTGCGCCGCGCCTGAAGGCGCGCGAGCAGGTGCAGGCCGAGCGCCCGCTCCTCCGGCGCCGCTGCGGCACCGGCTGCGGCTGCAGCCGTGGCCTGCAGCAGGTCCGCGTGCGAGGCGAGCCTGGTGCGCAGGCCCTGGTCCTGCCCGCCCACCTCGAGCAGGCCGAGGGCCCGGGCAGCGCCCGTCGCGGGATCGGCCGCGCCAACGAAGGTGTCCCATGCGGCACGGGCGATCGACTGGGATCGGGACTCGTCGTCGGCATCGACGCGCGCCTCGAGTTCCCGCGTCTTCGTGGCGAGCTGGGGCTGCAGGTCGGGCCAGGGGTCCATGCCCTCGGGGAAGCCCTGTGCATCCGGGTAGGAGTCGCGCAACTGGGTGGTGAGCCGGCGCCAGTCCTCGAGGGCCCGCCTGGGCGAGCGCGCGGGCGATGCCTCGAGCGCGCGGATGGCGGCCGCGACCTCGCGCTCGAGGCCCGCGGCGAGCCTGCCGGCCTCCGCCTGCAGGCGTTCGAGCGCGGGCCTGCGGCGCTCCTCCAGCTTCATCTCGATCCTGCCGCGCAGCGCCGCCGACCAGCGTGCCGGCACCGGGTGCTCGATGCCGTCCCCGAACCGGTCCAGCGCGCCCTGCCACGTCCGTTCCGCCTCGCGCAGGCGACCGAGCGAGACCAGTTCGCCAGCGCGCTCCCCGAGTTCGCGCAACCGGACGTCGAACTGCCCCTCGAGCACGGCATCCCGCTGGGCGATGCGCTGGTCGATGTCGGCAAGCAACTGTGAGAGTGCAGGCGTACGCAGTTCGGCAGGCAGGTCGGCACAACGGAAGCCGGTGGCAGCAGGGGAGGACAGCACGGGATCCACGACCTCGCGCTCGAGGTCCGCGCGCGCGGGCCAGGTGTCCACCCGGCCGAGGAGCGCTTCCAGTCCCTGCCAGTTCGAGCGGATGTCCCGCACCGCGCGGTCGACGGCATCGCGCAGGCTGCGCCGGAGCCCGTCGCGGCGTTCCTCGAGTGCAGCGGCGGCACCCTGCGGGGCACGCGCAGCGGCCCCGGCCAGCGCAGACCACTTGTCCGCGCCCGTGCCAGCGGAGGCGATCTCGCGGTCGAGATCCGCGAGGAAGCGCTGGCGGACCTCGTCCTCGACACGCACCGCGGCGCCCTGGGTCCAGTGCTCGACGGCAAACAGGGCGAGCACGAAGCCCGCGCAGACCGAGGCCGCCACGATCGCGAGCTTGCGCATGCCCGATCCGGGCCGGCCGCGCTCGGCGCGCACGAGGGCGCGTGCGTCGATGCCGGGTGCCTGCTGGACGGCGACGCGGCGCAGGTCATCCAGCAGGTCGGTGGGCGTCTGGTAGCGCAGCGCCGGGTCGCGCACCAGCAGCTTGCGCAGCACGAGTTCCATGCCCTCGCTGATGGCAGGGTTGATCTCGCGCGCCGGGCGCGGCGTCTCGTAGAGCACCTGCGCGATCACCTCGGCGAGCGTCGTCCCGCGAAAGGGCACCTGGCCGGTGGCCATGTGGTAGAGCGTCGCGCCCAGCGACCAGAGGTCGCTGCGCACGTCCACCTTCTGCGGGTCGCGAGCCTGTTCCGGCGAGATGTACTGCGGCGTTCCGAGCGTCGCGCCATCGCGCGTGAGGTCGAGGTCGGCAGGCCCCTTGGCGAGGCCCATGTCGGTGAGCTTGACGCGCCCGGATGCGTCGATGAGCACGTTTCCCGGCTTGACGTCGCGGTGGATCACGCCGCGCTGCCATGCATGTTCGAGGGCCGAGGCGACGTCGATGCCCACCTCCAGCACGCGCTCCTCGGGGAACACCCCCCATTCCTGCAGCAGCGTGCGGAGCGACTCGCCCTCCACGTACTCCATCACGAAGTAGTGGTAGCCGCCCTCCTCGCCGAGGGCGAACCCGGCGACGATGTTGGGGTGGTTGAGGGCCGCCACGATGCGGGCCTCGCGGCGCAGCCGCTCGACGTAGCGCTCGTCGCGTGCCAGCGAGGGCTTGAGCACCTTGATGGCGACCACGCGACCGAGCTTCCGGTCGCGCGCGCGGAAGACCGTGCCCATGGCGCCCGCCCCCACGCGCTCGAGGATCTCGTAGTCGTGGAACGGCTGGGCGAAGCTCACGCGTCCTCACCCCCCGGTGCAGGCGTCCCGGACGGCGGTTCCAGGCCGTACTTCTCCAGCTTGCGCTGCAACGCGAAGCGCGAGAGCCCCAGCAGTTCTGCGGCACGGCTCTTGTTCGCCCCAGCCCGCGCCTGTGCGAGGTGGATGATGCGCGTCTCGAGTTCGCGCACGATGTCGGGCAGCGTCGTGCCCTGTTCGGCAGGCAGCGCGTCGGGAGCCTCCACGAACCCACGGGCCGGGGCATCGCCGGAGCGCACGCCCGGACTCAGGTGCTCGGGCAGGATCATGCCATCGCTCACGATGGCGGCCCTGCGGATCTCGTTGTGCAGTTCGCGCACGTTGCCGGGCCAGGAGTGCCGCGCCAGCAGGTCCATCGCATCGGGCGAGATGCGCACGCTGCCTGCTGCCTCGCGACCGAGCTCGGTGAGGAAGCGCTTCACCAGCAGCGGGATGTCCTCGCGACGCTCGCGCAGCGGCGGGAGCCGGATCGGCAGCACCGAGATGCGGTAGAAGAGGTCCTGGCGGAACTCCCCCTCGCGGACCATCTCGTCGAGGTCGCGGTTGGTGGCGCAGATGAGGCGCACGTCGACCTTGCGCACCTCCGAGCTGCCGAGGGGCCGGACCTCGCCTTCCTGCAGCACGCGCAACAGCTTCTTCTGCAGGTCGACCGGCATGTCGCCGATCTCGTCGAGGAACAGCACGCCGCCGTGCGCCGCCACCAGCAGGCCCTGCTTGTTGGCGTGCGCTCCCGTGAACGCACCCTTCACGTGGCCGAACAGTTCGCTCTCCAGCAGGTCCGACGGCAGCGCCGCGCAGTTCTCGCTGATGAACGGGCCGGTGCGACGCGGTCCCTGGGAGTGGATGGCGCGCGCCACCAGTTCCTTGCCGGTACCGGACTCGCCCGTGACCAGCACGGGATCGTCGGCATCGATGAACTTGTCCAGCAGGGCGAAGACCTGGCGCATCGCGCGGCCGGCACCCACGATCGACGAGAAGTCGTGCTTCCAGCGGTGAACGGCACCTGCCTGCCCGACGCCTGCGCGCGCCTCGTCGAGTTCCGCGATCCGCGCCTGCAGCTGGCCGCGCAGCGCGGCATTCAGCTGGTCGACGCGCGTGAGCGCGGCCTGCAGTTC
>JBEATZ010000187.1:0-3292 GCA_041161695.1 Planctomycetota bacterium
TGGAGTCGCTCGGGCTCGAACCGGAACAGGTCGTGCTGCAGCGCGGACCAGAGGTTGCGGCCGGCGATGCGGCACGCGGCATCGAGCACCGCGCGTTCCACCAGCGCCGCGCCGAACCCCCGGACCAGCCGGTCCGGGGCGCCGTGGTCGACGGCGCCGGCAGTGGCCGTCCACGCATCGTGGCACAGCGCGAAGGCCGCAGCGTGGCGGGTCTGCGCCGCGACGGCGCGCGCCGCCTCGGCGGCAGCGTGGCGGAGGTCCGCCTGGTCCTGCTCGACGGTGCGGCTCGGGTCCTTGCGGAACCACTTCGGCACCAGCAGGTCCGAGGCCAGGCCCGTGGCCGTGCGGCCGTCGACCGACTCCAGTTCGACCCGCGCGTGGAGCAGCGGGGCCTCGCGCAGGGTCACGGCGCCGAACCGGAACGGCATCCGGGTGGTGCAGGGGACCTCGGCCAGGGCCACGGAGAGCACACGGAACTGCATGGGCGGACCATGCTAGGAGGTGGGTTCGCGGCACCCCAGCCACAGGCGCCCGGACCACGGGCTTTTTTCGCGCCCCCGCGGCGATCTCGGACTTGGCTCCCCGGGGCGCGCTTCGTAGCCTCTCCACGGCACGTCTCTCCCCGTGCTCCCCCTGCAGCGTCCGAACCCCCTTCAGGCAGTTCCATGTCCACTGCACGTGTCTCCCCTTCGTCCCGGGTCCAGCCAAACCCCGTCCCCGGGGTGCTCTGTCTCGCCCTCGCCCTCGCCTCCTGCGGCGGCGGATCGTCCGGTGATCCCGACAACCGCGGCGACTTCACGGTGGCCACGATCAGCACCGGCCGCGGCACGATCTACCCGTACCGCATCCGGCAGGTCGACATCTTCGGCAACCCGACGCCGGACGTGGTGAACATCGAGGACATCGACACCCTCAAGGAGAACCTCACGGACGTGAACGGCGTGCTGCCGGTCGCGACGCTTGGGGCCACCGCGGAGCTGCCGGACGGCACGCCGGGCAACCAGTTCCTGAGCTTCGAGTTCACCCACAAGCTCGACGTGGAGTCGATCCTGAGCCCGCTGCTGGCGAACCAGTCCAATGCCGGCCTCACGGGCGCACTGAACGTCCTCGGCTACGACACCGCCACGGAGGCGACCTCCACGCTCTTGGGTCGCGGTTTCGTGAACGGCTACACCTACTTCAACGAGGCCGGCGTGCTCGTGAAGGTGAAGGCCGTCGAGGAGGACGGCGAGTTCGTCCGCATCCTCGATGCGCGCGCCGCGGGCTTCCCCAACTACCAGGGCGCAGCCGCCCTCGTCGGCAAGAAGTCGTTCGTGTTCGTCGCCGACAACGACAACAACCTGCAGACCCTGGACGTGTTCCCGGACGACAAGCTCATCCGCCTCGTGGTGAGCAACGCGGTCCGCGACACCGAGGGCGACCCGCTCGACCTCGAGGTCACCACGGCCACGACGGTGGGGGACGACACCGAGCCTCCGCAGGTGATCGGCTTCACCGCAGTCCCCGACATCACTCCTGGCAACGGCCAGGCCAACGTCGATCCCACGACGCAGATCCAGGTGCGCTTCAACAAGCCGGTGCAGCCCGGCGACGTGGGCGCCTTCTTCGATCCCGCGGTGTTCACCCCGCCGCTCGGCGGCCTGACCATCTCCGTGACCGCCGCAGCGCAGACCTTCGGCCTGCTCTACTCGGCGGACCCGTTCTCCTACGCCGATCTCTGCAACTACCGCATCACGCCGGCCTACAACCTGCCCGGCCAGGCCTCCGTGACGGTCACCGTGCAGAACACGACGATCCGCAGCCTCAACCAGGTGCTGGTGGGCACGGCCGTGAACAGCTCGTTCACCACGAGCGACGGGCCCGGCATCGTGAACGCCCCGGTGGCGCCCGAGGCCATCTACGTGGGCGTGGGCGGCGCGACCCCCGGCGTGTCGGTCATCGACCTCAACGGCTTCGGCCAGGGCACCGGTGACCTCACGAGCACGCGCTTCCCGCTCAACCCCAACATCGGCCAGCCCGGCGTCAACCCGGCGCTCTCGCCCGGCACGACCAACCTCGATGCGGGCAGCGGTGGCGCGCTGACGCTCGTGAAGGACTCGCAGCTCAACACCCTGCTGATCCGTGCACCCCTCGTGGGCAGCGTGACGGACATCCAGGTCGGCGCCCCGCTCGACCTGGTGTTCAACAACGAGAACATCAACGTCAACGCCTCGGCCTCCAACCAGGTCAACGCGGGCACCGGCCTCGGCGCCGCGGGCAACTGCATCTTCTCGGCCCCGCACCCGAACCCGCCGCGCCTCGTGTTCCCGCCGCCCAACCCGGACCGCGCCATCTTCGGCGAGGAACCGACCGTGAGCGGTGGCGTCAACCTGCTCCAGCAGGGCAACCCCTTCAGCTCGGTCCAGGGCGAGTTGGGCATCTTCGGCACCAGCGCCATCACGTTCGTCGGACCGGCGCCGCCCCCGAACCAGCCGCCGCCGCCGCCGCAGTACACGCCGTTCAACGTCCGCCAGCAGGTCGGCCACTTCCTGTACGTGCTGGACTCCGAGAACCGCCGCGTGCTCGTGCTCAACAGCAACCGGTTCACGGTGCTGGACACCATCAACTTCCCCGGCCCCGTGGACCTCAGCATCAGCCCCAACCTCAAGCTGATGGCAGTGGCCAACTACGCCGGTTCGACGGTGAGCTTCCTCGACATCGACCCGCTCAGCTCCCGCTTCCACCAGATCGTGGGTGAGGCGCGTGTGCAGGCTGGCCCGATCAAGGTGTCCTGGCAGCCTGACGGCGAGGACGTGATCGCGGTGTGCCAGGGTTCCAACTTCCTGAGCATCATCAGCGCCGCCGACCTGAGCGTCCGCCGCTCGGTGTCGGGCTTCCTCAACAACCCCGTCGACGTCGCGGTCACGCCGCGCTTCGTGGCGACCGGCTTCACCCAGGGCGTCTACTACGCGTACGTCCTGAACGCGAACGGCTCGGTCTCGATCTACGAGTCGGGTCCCGACGGCGTGAACGGCATCGGCTTCAACGACATGGTGGGCCAGATCCCCAACGTGACGTTCCCGCGCGCCCGCGGCATCCGCTACGACTACGCGTCGCAGAACGGCTCCGCCTACATCGGGCACATCGACGAGAACGGCCTCGGCGTGGTCTCGCGCCTCGACCTCACGTCGTCGCCCACGGGCCCGCAGCCGCTGAACGCCAACTCGGGCGGCTTCGTGCTGCCGCCCACGTTCCGCCAGAAGGAATACGGCGTGAACGTCAAGTTCGGCGGCACGAGCGCGACGACCCCGGT
>JBEATZ010000214.1:0-9340 GCA_041161695.1 Planctomycetota bacterium
CCACCGATTCTTCACAATGGCCCTCCTGGCCACGGCCCTCGGCAGCGCCAGTTGCAGCCGGGACGGCCACCTCGTGGTCAACAACGAGGGTTCGGACACCATGCTCGAGGTGGCGCTCGCATGGTGCGAGGGGTTCTCGGTCGTTCGGCCCGACATCATGGTCGCCGTGAACGGCGGCGGCTCCGGCCGCGGGATCGCGGCCCTGATCAACGGCACCGTCGACCTCGCCAACAGCAGCCGCGAGATGGCGAAGAAGGAGCGGGAGGCCGCTGCAAAGCGCGGGGCCGAACCGAGGGAGTTCGTGGTCGGCTTCGACGCCATCGGCGTCTACGTCCACAAGGACAATCCGATCGCGTCGATCACCATCGACCAGCTCGAGGCCATCTACTCCGATGGCGGCAAGGTGACGAAGTGGTCCCAGATCGGGGTCACGCTCCCCGCGGGTGCCCGCGACGAGATCCTGGTGGTGAGCCGCCAGAACAACTCGGGCACGTACGAGTACTTCAAGGAAGCCGTACTCCACAAGAAGGACTTCCGGCTCGGCACCTACGACCTGAACGGCTCCAAGGACGTGGTGGAACTGGTGGCGAACACACCCTCGGCCATCGGCTACTGCGGCATCGCCTATGCGACCCCCGACGTGAAGCTGGTTCCGGTCGCCAAGGCACCCGGCGAGCCGGCGGTCGCGCCCACCATCGAGAACACCATCGACAAGAGCTATCCCATCGCGCGCCCCTTGTTCATGTACACGTCCGGCGAGCCGCAGGGTCCGGTGAAGACCTACCTCGACTGGATCCTCAGTGACGACGGACAGCGCGTGCTGCAGCGCGCCGGCTACCCGCCGGTGCGGAAGCTGCAGTGACCCCTTTCGCATCGAACGGCAGGTGAACCCGTGGCACCCCAATCCGAAGAACGACTGCAGAAGGACCTCAACTGGAACACCGACCTCATCCGCACGGTCGGCCAGGGCATCGAGGAGGCGCTCTCCAACTCGGTGCACGCGGTGCTGCACTGCGACCGCAACCTCGCGGGCACCACGATCCTCGGCGACTACGTCGTCAACCGGCAGACGCGCGAGATCGACCGCCTGATCCACGCGTTCGTCGCGCGCCACCTGCCGAGCGCCGGCCACCTGCGCTTCGTGTCCGCGGTGCTGCGGCTGAGCGTGGCGATGGAGCGCATCGGTGACTACACGGCAACGATCTCCCGCACCGCCGTGCAGCTCTCCACCCTCCCTCCGGCGCTGGTGAAGCGCGACATCGAGATGATGCTGGAGCACGCGCGCAGGATGCTGCACGACTCGATCCGCAGCTTCCTCGGCCGCGATGCCAACCTGGCAAAGGCGACCCTGACGTCGGCCAACCAGTTCGCGCACCTCTACGACAAGGTGTTCAGCGACCTGGCCCAGGAAGGCGATGCGCACTCGCGCCCCTCGTCCGACCTGTTCGGCTTCCTCGCCACCTTCAACCGCCTCGAGCGCGTCATCCACCAGGCCAAGAACATCTGCGAGGAGACGATCTTCCTCGTGACCGGCCAGTCGAAGGGCGAGAAGGTCTTCCAGATCCTGTTCGTCGACGAGCGCAACGACGGCGCGAGCCAGCTGGCGGAGCACTTCACCCGCAAGGCGTTCCCCAACAGCGGCCGCTACCGCAGCGCCGGCTGGAAGGCCGCGGAGGAGGTCGACCGCAAGTTCGCGGACTTCGCCCGCCAGACCGGCCTCGACCTCGGTGCCGCATGGCCTGCTCCCATCGCCTCGCTGGTGGAGACCCTCGACGACTTCCACGTCATCGTGGCCCTCGGCAAGGACGCATGGCAGCACCTGCCGAAGATCCCGTTCCACACCACGGTCGTGAACTGGGACCTCGGCGGCGACCTCGACCCCGATGCCACCTACCGCGCCCTCGCGCCCCGCATCCGTGAGCTGATGGAAGTCCTGCGCGGCGAGGCAGCCAACTGATGACGGTCCCGCAGGGCAACCGGGCGACGCACGCCCTCGACCACCGCGACAGCGCGTGGTACGCCGACTTCGCCGCGCGCGTGCTCGTGTTCGCGGGCGGCGTCTCGGCCATCGTGTTCCTCCTCGGCATCCTCGCGTTCATCGCCACCGAGGGCATCGACTTCGCGCTCAACCGCCTCGACTGGGCCGACTTCTTCGGGTCCTCCGCCTGGCGCCCAACGGCCAAGCCGCCCACCTACGGCGCCCTGGCACTGATCGTTGGAACCGGCACGGTGACCGCACTCGCGATGATCGTGTCGGTGCCGTTCTCCCTGGGCGCCGCCGTGTACATCGGCGAGTTCGCCAAGGGCAGGCGCCGCGAGTGGCTCAAGGTGCTCATCGAACTGCTGGCAGCGGTCCCCTCGGTCGTCTGGGGATTCATCGGCCTGCAGGTGCTGAGCCCGTGGATCGTCGACATCTTCCAGCCCGAGTCCGGCGTGGGCATCAACGCCCTCAACGCCGGCCTGATCCTCGGCCTGATGTCTGCGCCCATCATGACCACGATCGCGGAGGACGCGCTCAAGTCGGTGCCGGAGAGCTACCGCGAGGCCGCGGAGGCGCTGGGCGCCACGCGCTGGCAGGTGGTGTGGCGCGTCGTGCTGCCCCATGCCCGGCCGGGCCTCAGCGCCGCCGTGCTGCTGGGCATCGGTCGCGCCTTCGGCGAGACCATGGCCGTGCTGATGGCCTCGGGCCACAGCATCCGCATCCCCGAGTCGGTGTTCGATCCCGTGCGCACCATCACCGCGACGATCGCCGCCGAACTGGGCGAGACCGCGAACGGCTCGGACCACTACCAGGCGTTGTTCGTGCTGGGCGTGCTGCTGTTCCTCATCACCTTTGCCGTGAACTTCACCGCCGACCTCATCGTGCGGGGCAGGAGGAAGTCCAGGTGACCACTCCCCAGTCCAACTTCCTCGCCACGGCGCGCGAACAGCAGGCCCTGAGCGTCCAGAAGCTGGTCGCGATCCTCGCGCTGTTCATGACCCTCGTGCTGGTCGTGCCGGTGCTGCTGATCCTCGGCGTGCTGGCCGTCGAGGGCTGGCCCGCGATGACGGCCGGGTTCTTCACCGAGTTCCCGCGCAACAGCATGCGCGCGGGCGGCATCTTCCCGGCGCTCGTGGGCACGCTGTGGCTCGTCGCGGGCTCGCTGCTGCTGGCCGTGCCGCTGGGCGTCGCCGCCGCCATCTACCTCAACGAGTACGCGCGCGACAACTGGCTCACCCGCACGATCCAGACCGCCATCGTCAACCTGGCCGGTGTGCCCTCGATCGTCCACGCCCTCTTCGGGGTGGGCGCCTTCGTCCACTTCATGAAGTTCGGCGCGTCGATCCTCGCCGCCAGCTGCACCCTCGCAGTCATGACGCTCCCCGTCGTCATCGTGGCCACGCGGGAGTCGCTGCAGTCGGTGCCGGTGTCCTTCCGGGCGGCGTGCTGGAGCATGGGCGCCACCCGCTGGCAGACCATCTGGCACGTCGTGCTGCCCAACTCGGGCAGTGGCATCCTCACCGGCATCATCCTCGCCGTGTGCCGCTGCGTGGGCGAGACGGCCCCGATCATGTTCACCGGCGCCGCGGTCATGATCAGCGTGCTCCCGGAGAGCGTGTTCGACAAGACGATGGTGCTCTCACTGCACCTCTACAACATCACGACGCAGATCAGCGGCGTGCCGCGCGAACTGCCGTTCGCCGTCGCCCTCGCCCTCATCCTCGTCGTGCTGGCCCTCAACTCGGTGGCCATCGGCTTCCGCATGTACCTGCGCCGGAGGAAGAAGTGGTGAACGCACCGACTGCCACCGAGGCGCCGCAGATCCGCGTCCGCAACCTCGCCATCAGCTACCGCGGCAAGGTCGCGCTCAGCGGCGTCGACCTCGAGGTGCGGAAGAACGAGATCTTCGGCATCATCGGCCCCGCCAACTCGGGCAAGACCAGCTTCCTGCGCGCCCTCAACCGCATGGACCTGCTCACGCCCGGCATGGTCGTGGACGGCTCCATGGAGTTCGCCGGGCGCGACCTGCGCGACATCCGCAACGTGTACGCACTGCGCCGCATGATCGGCGTGGTGTTCCCGCTGCCGGTGGGCCTGCCGCTGTCGATCTACGACAACGTGGCGCTGTCGCCGCGCCTGCGCGGCATCAAGCGCAAGGCCGAGCTCGACGTGATCGTCGAGAAGTGCCTGCGTCGCGCCGCCCTGTGGGACGAGGTCAAGGACCGACTCAGCAGCCTCGGCAGCCTCCTGTCGGGCGGCCAGCAGCAGCGACTCACGATCGCGCGTGCGCTGAGCCAGGACCCGGAGGTGCTGCTGCTCGACGAGTTCTCCATCGCCGTCGACCCGGTCACCACCATGCGCATCGAGGAGGTGCTCAAGCAGCTGCGCCACGAGATGACCATCGTGCTGGTCACGAACCTCGTGCAGCAGGCGCGCCGCCTCGCCGACCGCACGGCCTTCTTCCTCGCCGGCAAGTGCCTCGAGATCTCCCCCACCGAGGACCTCTTCGCCGGTCGGACCCAGCACCCGAAGACGCGCGATTACCTGGAGGGACGCTTTGGTTAGCACCACGGTCGACTGTGCGGTCGAGGTCCGCGACCTCAACCTCTGGTATGCGAAGTTCCAGGCGCTCTACGAGGTCGACCTGCGCATCGCGCGCGGCAAGGTCACCTCGCTCATCGGCCCCTCGGGATGCGGCAAGTCGACGCTGCTGCGCAGCGTCAACCGCATCAACGAGCGCCTCGGCTACGTGACCACCACCGGCACCATCAAGGTGTTCGGCGTGGACATCTACGGCCCCGAGATCTCGCGCATCCAGGTGCAGCGCAACGTGGGCATGGTGTTCCAGCGCCCCAACCCGCTGCCGCTGTCGATCCGCGACAACGTGCTCTTCGGCCACCGCCTGCACCGCGAACGACCCACGTCGCGCGCGGAGGAAGACCAGTTGGTCGAGCAGAGCCTGCGCGAGGTCCTGCTGTGGGACCGCGTGAAGGACCGCCTCAACCGCAAGGCCACCGAGATCTCGCTCGAGGAACAGCAGAAGCTCTGCATCGCCCGCCTGTTGCCGGTGAAACCGCAGCTGCTGCTGATGGACGAGCCCTGCTCGGCCCTCGACCCAGAGGCCACGGCAGCTGTCGAGGACCTGATCTGGCGCCTGCGCGGCACCTACACCATCCTCATCGTCACCCACAACATGGCCCAGGCCCGGCGCGCGAGCGACGAGTGCGTGTTCATGCTCATGGGACGCGTGGTCGAGCACACGGCCACGGAAGACATGTTCGTCGCGCCGAAGAAGCAGGAGACCGCCGACTACATCGAGGGTCGCTTCGGCTGAACCCACGGCAGGCGAAGTCGCGCATGGCTTCGGCGGCCTGTCCCCTTAGGCTCTCGCGCCCGTGACCCCGTCCGGCCACACGACGCCAGCAGAGACTCCGCGGCTCCGCCCTGCCATGGCGATCGGCTATGCCACGGCCGAGGTCGGGCTCAACGCCGTCGAGACGGCGCTGCGGCTCTACACCCTGATCTACTACACCGATCGGGTGGGCCTCGACTCGGGCCTCGCGGGCATCGCCACCGCCATCGGCCTCGCGTGGGACGCCGTGATGGACACGCTCATGGGCGCGCTGTCCGACCGCACCCGCCACCGCTTCGGCGGCAGGCGCTTCTGGCTGCTGCCGGGAGCCCTCGTGCTGTGCGTGGGCCTGCTGCTGCTGTTCTGGCCGCCGGACCTCGACGGCCAGTGGGCGAAGTTCGCGTGGCTGCTCGGCGCCTATGCCCTGCTCAACACGGGCATCACCATCCTCGCCGTGCCCTATGCGGCGATGGTCAACGAACTCACCACCGACCCCCACCAGCGCAGCGTGCTGTTCGGGTGGCGCTTCGCGGCCGCCAACCTCGGCGCCGTCGTCGCGGTGGCGGCGCCTGCAGCCCTCGTGGGCACCGAGGCACGGACGGTGGACGCGATGGGCACCATGAGCCTCGCGGTGTCCGCGCTGGTCGTGGCGGGCGCCCTCGTGGCTTGGTGGTCGACGCGCACCATGCCGCGGCTCGCCGCGGCGCCGCCCACCGGCGCTTTCGTCGCCAACCTGCTCACCACCCTGGGCAACCGGGCGTTCCGCTGGCTGCTCGCCGCCTACGTGATCGCCACGGCCGGCATCGGCATCAACGGCATCACGGCGCTCTACTTCTACGACTACCGGCTCGGCCTCTCGGACGGCCAGGTGCAGGCCATGCTGGCCGTGTTCCTCTGCACGTTCACGCTCTCGCTGCCGGCATGGATCGCGCTGTCGAAGCGCCGCGGCAAGCAACTGCCCACCGTGATCGGCGCGATGGTGCTGGGCGCGGCCACGTGCGTTCTCTACCCGCTGCTGCCCGCGGGCAACTTCGTGCTGCCGCTCGTGATCGGCGGCATCGGCCTCGGCTTCTTCGTCGGCTCCATCGCGCTCATCGACTCGATCCTCACCGACGTGATCGACCTCGACACCCTGCACACCCGCACCGACCGGGCGGGCAGCTACTTCGGCATGTGGCGCTTCGCCTCCAAGCTGTCGCGCGCCGTGGCCATGGGCCTTGCCGGCTGGGCGCTGACACAGGCGGGCTTCGTGCCCAATGCCGCGCAGTCCGAGGAGACCAAGGAGGCGCTCGCCCTCTTGTTCGGCCCGGGCGTCGGCGCCTTCTTCCTCGGCGCAGGCTTCATCCTGTGGCGGTACCGCTTCGGCGCAGCCAAGCAGCAGCAGGTGCAGCGGTTGCTGGCGCGCCGCTCCCGGCAGCAGCGGGCCTGAACGAAACAGGGCGCATCCGCGAGCGGACGCGCCCCGTGGATGCAGCAGGCAGTGCCTGCCGCACGGCTCACTGCATGAAGAGCATCTCGCGGTACTTCGGCAGCGGCCAGAGGTTGTCGTCGACCATCTTCTCCAGTTCGTCGCTCACCTCGCGCAACCGGTTGATCGCGGGCACCACCTTGTCGCGCAGCGTCGCGGCGTGCTCGGCCGGCGTGCCGCCGTGGCCCTCGGCGTGCTCGAAGGCGTTGTTGAGCACGTCGATGGCGCCCACCTGCTGTTCGACCAGCTCGGCAAGTGCATGCAGACGGCGCTCCTGCTGTTCGATCTTCAGGCCGGCGGAGCGCGCCGCCACCACGCCCTGCGCCACCGTGCCCAGGTGCTTCTGGGCGGCGGGCAGCAGCATCGTGCGCGCGATCGAGAGCGCGCTCTGCGCCTCGATCGAGATCGCCTTGCAGTAGGCCTCGAACTGGATGTTCATGCGCGACTCGACCTCCTTGGCGGTGAGCACGCCATGGCGCTCGAACATGGCCACGTTCTTGGGCGCGCAGAGGTTGCCGATCGCGTCGACGGCGTTGCGGAAGTTGGGCAGGCCGCGGCGGGCCGCCTCCTCGTGCCACTCCTTCGAGTAGCCGTTGCCGTTGAAGATCACGCGCTGGTGCTGCTTGAGCGTGGCCTGCACGATTTCGTTGACGGCGCCTTCGAGGCCCTTCTTGGCCTTGAGCTCGTGGATCTGGTCGGCGACCCAGGCCATCGACTCCGCCACGATGGTGTTGAGCACCGTGTTGGGACGTGCCGTGGCCTGCGAGCTGCCGACCGCGCGGAACTCGAACTTGTTGCCGGTGAAGGCGAAGGGCGAGGTGCGGTTGCGGTCGGTCGCGTCCTTCGGGAGCGGCGGCAGGGCGCCGACGCCGAGGCGCATGTGCTCGCGCTGGCGGTTGCCCGCGCGCTCACCGCTCACGATCCCGTCCACCACCTCGCTGAGCTGCTCGCCCAGGTAGATCGAGATGATCGCGGGCGGCGCCTCGTTGGCGCCGAGGCGGTGGTCGTTGCCCGCGTGCGCGATGGCGACGCGCAGCAGGTCGGCATGCAGGTCGACGGCGCGGACCACGGCCGTCAGGAAGACGATGAACCGCATGTTGTCGGCGGGCGTGTGGCCCGGCTCGAGCAGGTTCTCGCCGTAGTCCGTCGACATCGACCAGTTGTTGTGCTTGCCCGAGCCGTTGATGCCGGCAAACGGCTTCTCGTGCAACAGGCACTGGAAGCCGTGGCGCTGGGCCTGCTGCTTCAGCACCTCCATGGTGACCATGTTGTGGTCGGCGGCCACCGTGCCGCGCTCGAAGATCGGCGCGATCTCGTACTGGCTGGGCGCCACCTCGTTGTGGCGCGTCTTGGCGGGGACGCCGAGGCGCCACAGCTCACGCTCCACGTCCTGCATGAACGCGAGCACGCGGGGCTGGATCGAGCCGAAGTAGTGGTCTTCCAGTTCCTGGCCCTTGGGCGGGCGCGCACCGAACAGCGTGCGGCCGGTGGCGATCAGGTCCGGACGCAGCATGTAGAAGTCGCGGTCGACGAGGAAGTACTCCTGCTCGCAGCCGAGCGTGGGGTACACGAAGTGCACCTTGGTGTCGCCGAGCTCGCGCAACAGGCGAACCGCCTCGCGGTTGAGGGCCTCGGCGCTGCGCAGCAGCGGGGTCTTCTCGTCGAGCGCCTCGCCGGTCCACGAGCAGAAGGCCGTGGGCACGCAGAGCGTCGAGCCGTTCTCGGTGACGCGGATGAACGCGGGCGAGGTCGGATCCCAGGCGGTGTAACCGCGGGCCTCGAAGGTGGCGCGCAGGCCGCCGCTCGGGAACGAACTGGCGTCGGGCTCGCCCTTGATGAGCGCCTTGCCGCTGAACTCCATGAGCACGCGGCCGCCCTCGACGTTGAGGAAGCTGTCGTGCTTCTCGGCCGTGAGGCCCGTCATCGGCTGGAACCAGTGCGTGAAGTGCGTGGCGCCGCGCTCGATGGCCCATTCCTTCATCGCGTTGGCGACGAGGTCGGCGAGCGCCGGGTCGAGTTCGTGTCCGGATTCCATGCAGCGCTGCAGCGAGCGCCACGCGGAGTCGGGCAGGCGGCTGCGCATCTGCTCGAGGCCGAAGACGTCCTGGCCGAACGTCTCGGGGATGCGGGCGTGGGCGTGGTTGCTGGACGTCGCCCGCTTGCGGGCGATGCTCTGGATGGCGGCTGCGCGTGCAGGAGTGGTCACGGGGATCCTCGGTGGGTGCGGCTTTCGACGGCGAGCAGGGTAGGGATGCCTCTCCTCGCGCGCCACGGTGCAGCGGACCATCCCTTGCGGGCGGGAAGACGCGCCGACGCGGGGGCGTGGAAGCGTTTCCACACCGCTGTGGGATCCTGATCCACGAAGTGGGCTCGGGCGTCCTGCCGTGCCCGGCACGGCGATCGGGCGACGGGCCGATCCACCCAGGGGAACGGGCACCTGCAGAACGGACGGGGCGCCGCGGAAATCCCCGCCTGACCCGTTGCCAGCGACCGATCGGAGGCACCTGGGCCCGCGCCCACCGCGACGCGGTCCCCCGGC
>JBEATZ010000240.1:0-14459 GCA_041161695.1 Planctomycetota bacterium
CGTCGGTGGACGTGCCGCCCATGTCGAATGCAGCTGCCGACGGTGGCGGTGCACACGGTGGGCTGCGGCGGCGGCTCGATCGCCCACACGGATGCCGGCGGAGCGCTGCGCGTGGGCCCGCAGAGCGCCGGCGCCGTGCCCGGTCCCGCGTGTTACGGCAAGGGCACCGAACCGACCGTCACCGACGCGCACCTCGTGCTCGGCCACATCGGGCCCGAGACCCTGCTGGGCGGCGCCTTCCACGTCGACGTGGCGGCTGCCGTGCGCGCCGTCGAACGCCTCGCGCGCAAGCTCGGCATCGGCGTGCGCGCCGCGGCCGAGGGCGTCCTCGCCGTGGCCGACGTGCACATGGCACGCGCACTCATGGTCATCACGGCCGAGCGCGCCATGGACCCGCGCCGCGTCCCGCTCGTGGCCTACGGCGGCGCAGGCGGCCTGCATGCCGCGAGCCTCGCCGCGCGGCTGCAGATGCCGCTGGCCCTCGTACCCAACCATCCGGGCGCCTTCTCCGCACTCGGGCTCTGCCTCGCCGGCGACTCGATCGAGCGCTCGATGGCGCTGCTCCGCCCGTGCGACAACCGATCCTGCCGCGAAGTTCTTGCCCATGCACGGCGACTCGGTGCCGAGGCGCTCGAGGCGCTGGGTACACGCCGCGGCGCACGCACACATGCTTGGGTGACGCTGCGCTTCCGCGGCCAGGGCGCGGGCCTCGCGCTGCCGCTCGGCAAGGGAACCGACCTCGATGCGCGGTTCCGCGCCGAGCACCTGCGCGCCCACGGCTTCGCGCCCGAGCAGGCCGCGGTCGAATTGGTGCAACTGCGCGTGCGCTGCGAACTGCCGGGGCCGCGGCTGCCGGCCCACCCGTTGCCAACGGGCCGCGCGCCGAAGCCTGCGCACCGGAAGCCTCCCGTGGGCGGACCGAGGCTCGCGGTGCACCGTCGCGACGCGTTGCCGCGCGGCGCGCGCTGCGAGGGCCCATGTGCCATCGAGGAATTCAGCGGCACCACGTTCGTTCCCCGCGGTTTCACGGCCGTGGTCGCTGCGGAAGGTCTCCGCATCGCCACATCCTGAGACCGGTAGCCTTGACTCCTACGCGGCGCGGGCTATGGTTCCTGCGGCCTCCGATTTCCGGTGATTTCCTTCGCCGGAAGCCAAATCGAAGGCTCTTCGTGGCATTCCGAAGCGTGCGGCCTCACCGAGGTCTCCGTTTCAAGCACACTCCGCCGGGGGTTGTCCGCCACGGACGTAAAAACTTGACTCTCCTTCTTCCCCTTTTCCCGAAGTTTTGCCCCCGGACTCTTCTCGCTGCGCGGCGAGAACTCAGCGCGAGCCAGCAGGTCGCGCGGCCTCGATCCTGAGGCCAGCCACTTCCCTCGTGGCGGCATCGAGCCAGCGACGGACTTCGTCCGCTGCCGGGTCGAGCTGGAGCGCATCGACCCAGTCGGCAACCGCGCCATCCAGGTTGCCGCGCCCGTAGGCGAGCAGCCCGCGCTGGCGGAGCAGGGAGAACAGCGGCTGCCTGCGCCACGGTTCGCGCGCTGCCGCTCCATCCGGGCCGCGCAGCGTTGCGATCGCACCATCGAGGTTGCCCTCGCGCAGCAGCGACTCGGCCTCGGCGAGCAGGGCCTCCGCAGGAACGCGGGCACCGCGGGCGGTTCGTCGGGACTCGGCGCCCGGTGCGGCCGGCAGGGCACTGGTGGCCACCGGTCCGTCGGGCGCGGTCGACCATGCGTGCGGGGCGAGAACGGGATCGGCCGCAGCGGCGACGAAGATGCGCTGGCGTGCCTCGGTGGCACGGATCCAGTCCGCGAGGCCGGGCATCGCCGGCCACAGGGCGCGGGCGGCGTGGAAGCAGTGGAGCGCCTCCTGGTCGCGGCCCTCGCTGCGCAGCAGCAGCCCCTCGTGGAGCAGTTGGTGGCTCTCGCGCAGCCTCGCCTCGACTTCGCGTGCGCGCGCACGCGCTTCCGGGTAGCCGGGATCGGTCGGGGCGACGGCATCGCACGCGGCGAGCTCGGCGACGAGGTCGGCGTCACTGCCGAGTTGCGTCGGAGCATTTCCCCCGGTCGCGCTCGAACCCTGCACCATGCAGGAGGCGCAGGCGAGGAGCAGCAGCGCTGCCGCAAGGGGACGCATCACGTGCCCTCCCGCCGCGCGCCTTCCGCCATCAGCTCGATCTCGCCCGTGTCGTCCGCGTCCTCCTCGTCGGCGGCATCGGCGGGCACGCCGAGGTAGCTCGCGGCAACGCCGCCCGTGCCGAATCGGACGGCCTTGTCGACCTCGTCCTCGGGCACGCGAACAACGGCTTCCGCGAACAGGTCCACGAGCCACGGGTCGAGTTCGGATCCGCGCAGCTCGCGCAGTTGTTCGACCGCTGCCTCGGTGCCGAGCGCCCAGCCGTGGATGCCGGAGCGGATCAGGTCGTAGCGCGAGGCCAGCGCGAGGATGCGCGCGCCGAGCGGGATGCGGTCGCCCCGCAGTCCGTCGGGCCAGCCGGTGCCATCGTGTCGTTCGCACTGGCTGCGCACGATGGCGGCAGCACCCTGCAGACCGGGCACGGACTCGAGCAGCGAGGCCGCACGCGCAGGATGGTTGCGCAGCGATTCGCGATCGGACTCGTCCCAGACGCCTTCCTTGCGCAGCAGGCCGGGCCGCAGCCAGGCCTTGCCCAGTTCGTGGAGCCTGCATGCGAGTTCGAGGTCGCGCGCATCGTCCACGATCATGCCGAGGCGCTCGGCGAGCACGGCAGCATGGCGCGCGGTGCGATCGCCGTGGCCGGGCACCAGCAGGCCCTGCCGTTCGAGGCCGACCACCAGCCGATGTGCGAGTTCGACCACCGGCGCACCAGGCGAGGTGCCGACCGTGGTGACCGTGCCGAGCTGCCGCAGCGAGCGCTCGAACTCGGCGAGTTCCGCCGGACTGGTGGCCCTGGCCGGAGCGAGCCGGACCGGGCGGCCGCTCGCGTGGTCGCGCAGCGCATGGGATGCAGCACGCAGTCGCGAACCGATGCGGTGCGCGAGTGCCGTGGCGATGCCGGCAAGGACGAGGGAGCAGGCGAAGACGACGAGCGCGAGGCCGAGCGAGAACGCGGGCTGCAGGCCCGCGGACCCGGACCACAGCCGCAGCGCACCAGCGCGCTGCCCGGCGTGGAACACCTCGACCTCGGTCGCACCCTCCTCGTCTGCAGCACCGTCGAACCCGGGCCGGGTGTCGACGAGCACGCGGCCATCTGCGCCGACGAATGCGGCCCTGCCGCCCGTGAGGTCGGCGAGAGCGGTTGCCGCGACGGCGAGGCGGAGGGCGTCACCGCGGGCCACGAGGACCGCGGACCGGTCGGCGGTTGCGCGCGCGAGTTCGTGCGGCCGCTCCGCGGGCATCGCGGCGGTCGGTGAGGACCAGAACCAGCCGGCGAACAGGGACACGCACAGCGATGCCGCGAGCATCGCGCATGCGACGCGCATCGAGAGGGATGCTCCCCGGAGGCGCTGATGGACCGGTCCCATGGGATCGGTTATCGGCAGCCACGGGCCTCGCACCTTAGGCCAGGGCGGCCCTGTTCCCGGTGGCATGGGGCGCGCGGCAGCTCTCGGCGCGGCGCCCCGCCGCGGTCAGCGGATGACTTCGACCGTGTCGACGTGCAGCTGGTAGATGTCCACGCAGTACCCGTCCAGGACCGTGGCCTCGACCTTGAAGGTGCCGGTGACCTTGAGCGGGTCGAAGAAGTAGTCGGTCGTCTTGCCCTTGGGCATCACCACGCGCACGAGGCCGTTGATGTCGGGCGGGGTGCCGTAGCAGCAGGCCCACAGCGACTGGATGAGCAGGAACTCCTTGATGTTCTGCACGTCGTCGATGGGCAGCATGAAGCCGGTCATCAGGACCTTCTTGCCGTGCAGGTCCTTCACCGGCTTGGGCATGTTCTTGAGGCCGTCCTCGTAGGCCCAGCCCGAGAGCTCGTCGAAGGTGACGATCTTGTCGAGCCCCGTGATCTTGCCGGACTTGATCTGCTCGGCGAGCTTGCGCTCGGCCTCGATCATGGCCTCCGCGCTGCGGATGGCCGCGAGGTCGGCAGGGTCGGTGCCCGCGGGGATCGGCTTCTCGGACTTCGGCGGCTCCTGCTCCTTCGCGGGCTTGGGCTCCTCCTTGCGGGCCGGGTCCTGCTTGCCGGGGGCAGGCTCCTGCTTCGCGGGCGACGGGGCAGGCTTCGGGTCCTGCTTCGCGGGCTCGACGACGACGGGCTTGGGCGCCGGAGCGGGCGCAGGAACCGGCTGCTGGGCAGCGAGCCCGAAACCGAACAGGGCCACGAGGGAGAGCATTGGGGTGCGCATGCGGAGTCTCGGGATCAGTAGTTCGGGGCGAGGTTGTCGGCAACCTGGGTGAAGGAGCCCTTCACCGCGGGCAGCAGGCCCGCGAGCGCACCCAGCAGGGTGACGCCGAGGACCAGCCAGAGTTCCCGGAGCGAGAACACGGCCCAGTCAAGGTAGACCCCGGTCATGTCCTCCACCAGACCCTGCAGCAGCAGGCAGGCCACGTGGCAGGCGATCACCCCCACCACCGAGCCCACGAACGACAGCATGGCCGCCTCGCCGACGATGATGGCGCTGATCTGGAGCCTGCGGGCGCCGAGCGAACGCATGATGGCGATCTCCCTGCGGCGCTCGTTCATCGTGTTGTAGATGGCGACGGCGATGGCGATGGCGGCCACCACCAGGACGAGCCATGCGATGACCGTGAGCGCGTCGGCGGCATTGCCGACCTGCTGGAGGAACCGCGGGATCACGTTGCCGGGCCAGCAGACCTGGGCATCGGGACGGGTGCCGAACTCGAGGCGCAGGAACTGGGCGCCCATGTGGTCGACCGGGTCGACGATGATGGCCGTGAGGCCGATCTGGTCGGCGCGCACGGGCATCTCCTTCACGGCATCGGGGTTCTTGCCGCGGGGAACCTCGACCTTGAAGAGGCCGCCCTCGTGGCCGTCCACGAGCAGGTGCGTGGCCAGCGGCAGGAACACCGTGGTGTCGAGCGGGGAGTTGGTGGGCGCGAGGATGCCCACCACGCGGCACGTGGCCTCGGGATGCTCGTGGAAGTCGAACTCGCCGTACTTGCCGTGCACGGGCACGATCTCGGAGCCGACCGAGAGGCCGAGGGTGCGCGCGACGCGCGACCCCACCACGGCCTGCTTCCACGACGGCTGGAACGAGGGCTTGGGCGGGATCGGCTGCGCCTTGGTGCGCTTCGCCGACTCGTGCGCGGCAAGCTGCTCCGCGACCACCCACAGCTCGTCCCACGTGAAGCTCCACGGTCCGCCCTGCTCGAACTGCAGCAGCTGCCCGCTGCGCTCGAACTTGCCGAACATCTCGTCGATCGTCCCCACCACCGGGAACGAGTACTTGCTGATGGAGTCGCCGCGGGCCTGCGGGATGGCATGGCGCACCGCCGAGCGCCTGCCGACGCGGCCCTCGCGGAGGTCCTTGCAGACGCCCAGCGGGATCAGGCCCGGTGCGTCGCCGACGTTGAGGATGGCGTTGAGGACGACCTCCAGCTGGGAGGCGTCCTTGGGCCCCACCACCGCCTGGTAGCCGCTGATGGACCCCTCGAAGCGCTGCCGCGTCTGCTCGGCCATGATCATGATGGCCGCATAGAGTCCTGCGGCCACCGCGATCGACAGCGTCGTCAGGGTGGACGACACCTTGCGGATGTTGAGGTTGCGGAAGCTGATGGACCAGAGGTTCACGCGGGCCTCCGCAGGGTTGCGAGGTCGACGGTGCGCTGCATGCGCTTCGCGGACTCGGGATCGTGCGTCACCATCACCACGGTCTTGTTGCCCTCGGCGGCCAGCTGCAGCAGCAGGTCGAGCACCACGCTGCCGGTCTCGCGGTCCTGGTTGCCGAGCGGCTCGTCCATGAGCACCACCTCGGGGTCGTTGACGAGGGCGCGGCAGATGGCGACGCGCTGGACCTGCCCCACCGAGAGCTGGCTCGGTCGGTGGTGCATGCGTTCGCCCAGGCCGACCCGCGTGAGCAGTTCCTCGGCACGCTGGCGCGCGGAGCTGCCGGCGCCGCGGCCGAACAGCGCGCCCAGCAGCACGTTCTCCAGCGCAGAGAACGGCTGCAGCAGGTTGAAGGTCTGGTAGACCATGCCGATGTGCCGGCCGCGGAAGCGGTCGCAGGCGGCCTCGCCGAGCGCGTCGATGCGCGTCCCGGCCACGGTGACCTCGCCCTGGTCGGGGTGGAGGATGCCGGCGAGGATGTGCAGGAGCGTGGTCTTGCCGGTGCCGCTGCGACCGATCAGCGCGACCTGCTCGCCCTGTCCCACGTCGAGGGCGTCCACCTGGCACGCGAGCACGCGGCTCGTGCCGCTGCCGTAGGTCTTGGTGACGTTGCGCAGTCGGATCATGGAGGCGAGCAGGCTACGGGAAGGAGGCAGGTGTTGCGCGCGGCAGCTGGTCCGCAGCGAACTCGAGTTCGCGCACGAGCCTGGCGGCCAGCGGCTCGGCGCCGCCGAGGCCGCCGAGCACGGGCCATGTGTAGGTCTCGACCTCCAGCAGGGGCAAGGGTGCCCCGAGCCCCTGCAGGACCCGCACCACCTCGGCACGGGTGGACCCGAACGGACCGGCCTGGTCCCAGTACAACGGCACGTGGAAGTGGGTCCTGACCCTGCCGCCGCGGCGGAAGGCATCCAGCCGGGACCGCACGCCCTGCAGGTCGAGGCTGCGCGTGCCGTCCGCGGCCACCGTCTGGTGCAGCCAGCGGGGCTCGTCGAAGGCCAGCAGGGCCTCGAGGCCGGCGGGTTCGCGGACCTCCAGGCAGGAACTCACCTGCACCTTGGGCACCTCGATGCGACGCTCGCGCAGGTCGGCGAGGGCGGCAAGCGGGTCCTCGCCCACCACGAACAGGTGGCAGAGGTCGACGCACACGCCGAGGTGCCTGCGCAGCACGTGTTGCGGCACGGTGATCCACGCGCCCTCGTCGAACAACCAGTCCTCGAGGAAGCGCGCGGCCTGTGCCACGGTCTCCAGCAGGCAGAAGGGCTCGGGCTCGAGCGCGAGCACGCACCGCACGCCCGTGCGTTCCTCGACGGAGGCCAGCATGCTGGCCGCGCGCGCGAGGTTGCGCGCCATCACGCGCAGGTCGGCAGGCTCCTCGCCGGGCGCGCGGTAGCCGAGCGGCAGCGTGGACAGCGGCAACACGGCGCCGCGCGGCGCGAGTAGCGCAGCCGCCTCGGCGCAGTCGCGCGTGTAGGTGAGCCGGTCCTCGTGCGACCAGTCGGGCGTGTAGACGGCTTCCTTCACCACGTCGGCATGGAAGGCCCCGTGCGGGAACACGTTGAGCGTCCACAGCTCGGTGCCGTGCTGCGCGAGCGCGCGCGCGACGCGGTCGCGAGCCTGCGCATCCGCGGCGAGTTGCGCCGCGAGCTCGCTGTGCCACCATGCGCCGAGGCCGAAGGCGCGGCCGCGGCTGCGCGCCGCAGCGGCAACGGGCGCCGCATGCTGCTGCAGGTCCGCGAGCCACGCATCCAGCTCGATCGCCGGGTGCACGTTGCCGCAGTAGGTGAGCCGGGCTGGAACCATCGGGGGCGGCGGAGGATAACCGTCCCATGCGCTTCGATCCGCCACTTCGCGAGGGCATCCTCGTGCGCCGTCACAAGCGCTTCCTCGCCGACGTGCAGCTGGCGGACGGCACCCTGCTCACGGCCCACTGCGCCAACAGCGGCTCGATGCTGGGCGTTGCGGTTCCCGGCAGTCCGGTGGCACTCTCGCACCACCCCGACAAGGGCAGGAAGCTGGAGTGGACGTGGGAACTCGTGCGCCTCGGGTCCCACTGGGTCGGGGTCAACACGGCCCTGCCCAACCAGCTGGTGGCCGATGCCATCGCGAGCGGCGCCATCCCCACGCTCGCAGGCTGGCCCACCTTGCGCCGCGAGGTCGCGTACGGCACCGGCAGCCGCATCGACCTGCTGCTGCAGGGCGGTGGCCGGCCGGACTGCTACGTCGAGGTGAAGAACGTGACGCTCGCCGAGGGGAAGGTGGCGCGGTTCCCCGACTCCGTCACCACGCGCGGACAGAAGCACCTGCGCGAGCTGATGGCGGCCCGGGCACAGGGCCACCGCGCCGCGCTGGTGTTCTGGGTGTTCCGCGGCGACTGCAACGAGGTGCGGCCGGCAGACGACATCGACCCCGAGTACGGCAGGCTGCTGCGCGCCGCAGCACGCGCGGGCGTGGAGCTCGTGGCGGTGGAGGCGAGGGTCTCACCGCAAACCGTCGAGCCGGGTCGCCTCCTGCCCGTCGTGGCCTGAACGGCAGCGCGCGCTGCCACCGGTGCAGCGCAGGCAGGTGTTCCAATCGGGGACAACGTCGTCGAGGCGTGCGACACCCTCACCGATAGACCGGGCATGGTCAGGGAGTTGTTCCGCGGTCATTGTCCTCCTCCTGCACACCGTCGTCCTTCTCGACGCAGTCCCGATGCGCGTGAGGAAGAACGTGGCGTCGCACTCGTGCTGGCGCTCTTCCTGGCCATCGTGGCCATGGGCCTCTCGGTCTCGAGCGTCGCAATGACGCGGGCCCAGAAGGACCTCGCCAAGACCCGCTTCGCCCAGGGCAACCAGGCGCTCGAGTTCGCGCGCTCGGGGCTCACCGATGCCGTGAACTGGTTCCGCCGCCAGACGTCGCAGCCGGTGACCGCCTTCGCGCCACGCTTCGAGGCATCCGGCACGCCCCCGGTGCTCGACACCATCGACCCGGACATCGGGCTGGTGCGGGAGTTCGAGATCAGCGGCGCGATCTGGGGTCGCTACGAGGTCTGGAAGGACTGGCCCGACGACCCCGACGACACGCGGTTGCTGTACCGCGAGGCACTCTGCTGCAGGGACATCTCCGACCAGCGCGGCGAGCTCACGCCCGGCTCGGTGTGGCGGATCCGGAGCGTCGGCTACGTGTTCCGCCGCACGGATCCCACGCAGGCATTCGATGCAGGCCCCAACCACGTGATCGCAAAGGAGGTCGTCGAGACCGAGATCCGTCGCATGGCCCTGCAACCGCCCGGTCGTGCAGCACTCAACGCCCGCACCGGCAGCACCTGCAGGATCCTCACCCGCGGCCGCGTGCTCGGCGGCACGACCGCAGGCGGCGTGTACGTGCGTTCCGGCACCGGCAACGTGACCGTCTCGGGCACCGGCTCCTCTGTCACCGGCGGCGTGTCGTCGAGCGCGAGCTACGACGACAGCTTGACGGCGGTGTTCGGCGCCAACCTCACGGAGCTGCAGGGCATGGCCGATGCGATCATCCTCGACCCGGCGGAGTTCCCGAGCCCGCTGCAGAAGAACACGCTCGTGCTCGCGAACGCGAACCTCGAGTTCACGCCGGCGCGACCGCTCGCCGGCACGGGGGTCGTGGTCGTGCAGGGCAACGTCACCATCCAGCCCGCGAGCAACTCCAGTTTCTCCGGCCTGCTCTACGTGAACGGCAACCTCGTCGTGCGCGAGCCCGCGGAACTGCAGGGCACCGTGGTCGTGACGGGAAGCGTCACCATCCAGGGCGCGAGCGACTTCGCCACCATCGCCTTCGACGACGGGGTCCTCAACCGGCTGCGGCAGACCATCGGCACGTACCGGCAGGCCTCGGCCACGACCCGCCCCAACTGGGGCGACCAGCGCTGAAACGCGCCGCTGCCACCGGGCTCCCTGCCCGGGCAGCCTGCAGGCGATCCCGGGGGAGGATTTCCTCCGCACGACGGCACCAGATGGATGGGCCGAAATCCGAAAGAGGATCTGCCACATCTGTCAGGATCCACATGCCCATTTCTCCCGAGTTTGTGAGTTCTAGACCTACGTCTTGTCCGCAGCGCCGCACCGGCGGCGCGACCCGTGTTCCAGCGCCCCAGGGCGGCTTCTCGCTCGTGGAACTGATGATGGCGCTCGCCCTGCTGGCGATCGTCGCCTCGCTGCTGCTCGGGAGCACCAGCCTGCAGCTCAAGAGCAGCCTCGCCGAGAAGGACCGGCTGTTCGCCTTCAGCAAGGCGCAGGCCCTCCTCTCCGAGGTCCAGAGCCACGTCGACCGTGGCAGCGCAGGGGATGCCGGGGACGTCGACTCGCTGGACGACGGCATCGTCAACAAGGACACGCTCACCATCACCGTGGACGCGCGCGGCAAGCTCGTGGCCCCCGACCACGAACTCTCGGGCAACGTGCGCAAGGGCTCCCAGTGGCTCTGGTCGCGCCGCATCAGCGTGCAGCCGCTGCCGGGCATGGACAACCGCAACGTCCGCTACGTGACCGTGCGGATCTTCCGCCGGGACGGCACTGGCGTGGCGCGCGAGGCCGCCAACCTGTCGGCCATCGTGAACTCGCCCGCGGCCGCGTTCCCCACCACGCAGGTCTTCGACCTCTACCTGATCGCCATCGAGAGCATCCCCGGCTGGTGGGTCTTCATGGACTCCATCAAGCCCTTCGTCGGGTCCACGATCACGGACCTCGAGACGCGCAACCCGGGGCTCGAGGTGCGCACCCACTGGATCACCAAGGCGAGCTTCGGCCGCAACCCCACGTACCGGCCGCGCATCAACGAGGCCGTCGACAGCCTGCAGCCGATCCCAGACGTCTACTTCTACCCGGGACGCATGCCTGCGGGCTCGGCGTCGACCCACTACTACGTCCCGAGCAGCATCCGCGCGCGCATCTCGCAGGATGGCAGTGAGCGCAACGGATACGACCCGGACGCCAATCCGCATCCCTATGCGATGTCGGACTGGTTCAACCACGCGATGCGGTACCCGGAAGAACTGGCGCTCTGGGAAGCGCGCGTGCGCGCGGTGGAACAGCGCGAACAGGAGATCGAGACCGCACTCCTGGAGGGCGACGAGCCGCCCGAGCCGCTGGAGGACATGTCGAAGGAACCCACCCTTCGCCTGCTGCTCGAGGACCTGTGCACCAACCCGCAGAAGTACCGCAACGCGCTCATCGTGAACCTCCACGGCGAACTGCTGCCGATGCCTGCGCTGCGCAACTACTCGGATCCCGCCAAGGACCCGCAACTCGCCCCGGAACTGCGCGTGGTCACCCACAGCGAGAGGATCCGCACGAGGCGCGGCACCAGCCCGACGAACACCGACCCGGCGCGCTTCCGCGTCCACGCCTACAACACCAACGTCGCACCCGGCCAGCAGTTCGTGCCCGCCATCGCGCTGGAGGTGATGGGACTCGACCTCACCAACCCGGCGACGCCAGCCCCCGACCTGATGACCGGGGTGCGCCTGCAGAACCTGCGCGGCGGCATCCCGGTGAACGGCGACACCGCCTACTACCCGTTTGCCAACGCCAAGGTGGACGGCGACGTCACGCTCCAGCCCGGCGAGATGAGCTACCGCGCCGACTTCGTGAACGAGGGCGGCGGCAGGCTGCCGTTCACCCGCATCCTGTTGCGCAACACGCCGTGCGTCGCACCCCTCGTGAACGGTCGCGGGCTCGCGAACGATGCGCGCTCCCTGCTCTACGGCATGGCCTACGTGCCGGGACCGTGCTCGCCGCGACGCGACTTCTCGTACGACCTCTACGCGGCGCCCGTTGGCTCGCGGCCCAAGAACACGGCGCGCTGGACCCTCGAGGTCCCGCCGTCGGTGTTCGCGAGCCAGCGCTTCGTCAACACCCAGGGTGCCTACAACGACCCGCAGGGTGACGTGCTGGTCTCCGTGCGCACGCGCATCTGGACCGGTCCCGATGCCGCGCGCTCCGGGACCATGTGGCCGCCGGAGGCGCGCAATGCGCCGGAGAACCTCACCACCACCCACACCTGGTGGTGTGACAGCCCGCAGGACGTCCCGTTCACCGAACGCTCGCAGTTCCAGGGCGACCCGCGCCACTGCCCCTACATGGACCTGATGCGGGCCTCGCAGTCGGGCGACCCGGACCATCCTGCACCGGTCCCGGACTTCGCCGACGGCTACAACTGGTACTTCGACGCGCTCAACAACACGAACGATGCGCGTCCCGACCACCCGGGCCTCTCCACGGCGCGGCTCGCGAACGGCTGGCGCGGCGTGGTGACCTGCGACGTGCCGCGGTTCATGGGCCTGCTGCGCAAGGGCGTGGTCGACAGCAACTGCGTCTACACGACCCTCACCGGCTTCTCCTACTTCTACCTCGGCCTCGGCAACGACATCGGCTACGACGCGGCCAACGGCTACCCGAACTCGATCCCGCTCGACCAGACGCCCTTCGGCGCGCCGGGCACGAGCGGTTTCGGCAACAACATCACCGGTTCGCGCACCCTCGTGCGCAGGAACACGAGCGGCAACACCTACTGGTGGAGCATGCCGTGGCTCGGCGAGTTGTACCCGGATGCAGCCGCGTCCGTGTGGTACGGGGCCGATGCGGAGGGCAACCCGCGCGGCAACCTGGATGCGGGATCCGCGACCAGCGCCTTCCGCCATGCCGCGGCCCAGACCGTGTACTCCGGCAGCGTGCGCACGGCCTACGGCACGCGCATGACGAACTCGCAGCAGCGCCTCGCCGACGAGGGCTGCACCTCCTTCTTCAACACCGGCACCGCGACCAGCACCTTCCACCACCAGTACGCAGCAGGCACCGGCTCGGTGACGGGAGCAGGCACGCAGGTCGCCTCCAACTACAACTTCAACATGCCGACGACGGCGCCCATCAGCCGTCCCTTCGGCATCGCGACCAACGCGAGCGGCACGGTGGGCAACGAGTTCTCGCTCACGCCGTACAGCAACGCCCGGTACTCGACCCAGCTGCTCGCCACCTACTTCAACCACCCGAACGGCAACGTGGGGTCAGGCCTGGTGCGGCTCACCGCGCCGGGAGGAACCGGTTCTGCCTTCGTGACCGTGAACGGCATCGATCGCACGGTGGAGTCGGGTTCCACGTTCATCGCGCGCTACTCGATCCTGACCCTGATCCACTCCTACTTCGAGGCAGGCAGGACGGGGCTCGCGAACCGCATCCAGCAGCCTGCGCGCGTCGAGATCCTGCATCCCACCGACATCTCGGAGCTGGTCGATCCCGACCAGATCCCCATCACGTTCGAGACCTCGTGGAAGCGCTGGGACGGGCTGCCCTACACGACCGGGAGCAGCGTGACCGAGTCGGAGTCCCAGTTGGAGTACCTCGTCACCTACTCCGCCGACGGCGGCGCGACCTGGCGACACGTGCTCGACGACTCGCCTGCGAGGCCCGGCGAGCGGCCGGCCAACCTCAACCTGCTGGTGCAGGATGCGGGCACGGGCCGCGAGACGTGGTCGTGGATGGTGCCATCCGTGCAGTTCCCGCAGGGCAGTTACTACCTGCGCGTCGACTGCTTCCGCCGCGGGTCCAGCCTGCACCTCTCGTACCACAAGACCAAGCTGTTCATCCAGCGCTGAGGGAGACGCCCATGAACCTGCAACGCCAATCTGGTTTCGGCTTCGTGGAGGCGGTGATCTGCATCGCGATCCTCGCGTCCGTCATCCTCTCGATCGCCGGCCTCGTGCAGACCGGCTCGAGCGCCAGCGAACAGGGACGCCGCATGCGCAAGCTGACCGAGCTCGCGCAGGGCGCCACCGACGAGATGCGCACGAGGATGGTGTCCTCGACGCGCGTGTACGGGAACGACGCCTCGGGCAACGCGATGCTGGCGCTGCTGGACCTGTCCCACGCGCCGCAGCGCCTCGGCGTGCGCCGCCTGCCCACCATCGACATCGACGGTGCGTTCCGCGCCGACCGACCCGGCGACCAGATCACCGGCAACACCCTGCTCTACTCCTACCTCGCATGGCGCGACGCCCACGAGTGCCTCTCGGGCAAGGAGTACCTCGTCGAGGTGTACCGCGTGGTCCACTACTACCTGTCGCCGGTGGGCACGGGTCCCTCGGAACAGGCGCCGGGCGGACTCGACCTGGTGCGCTTCGTGAGCGAGCCGCTCGTCGACGCAGACTCGGTTGCCGCGATCAGCAACCCGGTGGACCGCGCCGAGGTGCTGATGCACCTGTGCAACGCGACCCCGGATGCGGAAGGCAGCGTGCGCGAGCCCGCACAGGTGGTGTGGCAGCGCACGGCGGAACCCGGTGCGCCCGGCGCGCTGCGCCAGATCGATCCCGCCAACGGATCCCTGAGCGAGAGCATCCTCCCGGGGACGGGCAGGGCCTCGGTGTGGCGCATCCACCCCGGACGGGACCGGGCCACCGGCCAGTTCGCGAACCGCAGGGTGGCCGTGGCATCCAACTTCGATGCCTTCGCCGATGCCGGCGGCAGGTTCGCGCTGCCGGACCTGGCCCAGGGCTTCCCGCACGGGTTCGAGGTGCAGGTCGTGGGGCCCACCTCCTCGCGGAAGGTGCTCCTGAGGCTGGTCCTCGTCGACACGACCCCGGGCAAGCTCCCGGCCTGGAACGAGTTCCAGACCATCCTGCCCGCCCACGCGCGCTGACGGGCGTCCCGGCGAGGAGCCGGGAGCGACCAGGCCCACCCACCAGGAACAG
>JBEATZ010000251.1:0-2908 GCA_041161695.1 Planctomycetota bacterium
CTGTTCCTCGACGAGATCGGCGACATGCCGGTCGACCTGCAGAAGAAGCTGCTGCGCGCGCATGGCCTCCAGCGTGCGCGCGTTGTGGATCGCGAGGCCGGCCTGGTCGGCCAGCACCTGCAGCAGCTCCTGGTCGCGCAGCTCGAAGGCCTGGGCCTGCAGCCTGTTGTCCACGTACAGCACGCCTGCCACCTCGCCGCGCACGCGCAGCGGGATGCACAGCACCGAACGGAGCCGGAGGTCGGCCACCGACTGCAGGCCGCGGAACCGCTCGTCCGCCTGCGCGTTGGTGGTGAGTTCGGGCCGGCCGCTCGCGCGCACGCGCGATGCGATCGTGCGCGACAGCTTGAACTCGGGGGACGCGATCTCCTCCTGCGCGAAGTTGCGCGCCACCTCGATCGAGGTGGCCCCGACCTCGCCGAGGACGAGGAAGCCCCGCTCGGCATCGGTGACGCGGATGGCGGCGTCGACGATGAGGGTGAGCAGCCGCGTGAGGTCCTGTTCCTCGGCCAGCGCGCGTGCGACGCGCAAGAGCTCGCGCAGGCTGGACGCATCCTCGCCCTCGCCGATGCTGGTCTCGCCGGCGATCACACTCGCCGCCGCGGGCACCAGTTGCAGCCGGATCTCGCTGGCCCCCACCGTGAAGAAGTCGCCGGGCCGCAGCACGGCCCGGGCGACGGGCTTGCCTCCCATCCGGGCCGGGTTCTGGGCGCCGGCGTCCACCAGCGAGAACACGCCGTCCTGCTGCTCGATGCGGCAGTGCAGCCTGGACACGAGGCGGTCCGCGAGGAACAGGTCGCAGTCCTGGCTGCGGCCGATGGTCACCACGTCCTTGCAGAACGTGTGCGACACCTGACCGGCGTCGTTGGTGACGACCAGTTGGAAGCTCTCGGGGGCCATGGGCTGCACGCGACCGCGGGGACTATCCCGCAGGGACGCGATCGTAACCCATGGCGAGCAACCGCTCGCCGGCTGCGATCACTTCCGGGACGGTGATCTCCTTCATGCAGCGGTGGTGCCCGAGCGGGCAGGTCTTCCGCTGGCACGGGGAACACTCCATCTCCTTGCGGATCAGGATGGTGCGCTCCATGCAGTAGTCGGTGTAGTTGGGGTCGTTGGGCCCCATCAGGCAGACGATGGGACGGTCCAGTGCCACGGCGAGGTGCCGGGGACCGGTGTCGCCGGTGAACATCAGGCTGCAGCGGGCCACCAGGGCCTTGAGCTTGTCGAGGGCGAGCGGCGGGTCGAACAGACCGGTGACGCCTGCCATCGCGGCGATCCTGCGGCCCAGTTCGACCTCGGCGGGCCCGACCGAGACCAGCGAGCGGTACCCGCGCGCCTGGAAGTGCTTCGCCACCTCGGCGAAGCGCTCGGGCATCCAGAGCTTGGAGGCGCCGTAGTTGGCGCCGACCACGAACAGCACGATGCGCTCGTCGTCGCGGATGCCGAGCGCACGCAGGTGCTGGTCGACCCAGTCCTTCTCCTCGGGCATCACCTTCAGGATCGGGTGGATGCCGCCCGCGGGGATGCCGAGTTCGTCGAGCAGGTCGTGGTAGTAGTTGGGCATCGGCGTGGCCCAGCGGCGCGGCCCCATCCGCCGCTGGAACCAGCGGCGGCGCACCTGCGCGCTCTTGCCCAGGTTCATCAGGAAGGGCCGACCCTGCTTGTAGCCGATGCGGAGGGGCACCCCGGCGAGCAGCGGCACGAGCCCGGTCTCGGGGGAGTTGGGGAACACGATGGCGAGGTCGTAGGCGCCCTTGCGGACCTCCCGGACCTGCCGCAGCAGCCCACCCAGTCCCCCTGCCTTGGGGGCGCCCAGGAAGTCGTCGAAGAAGTCGGTGCCGCGGAGCAGCGGCTGGAGGATCGGCCGCATGGCACCGGTGATGTGGGCCCGCGGGAACGCCCTCCGGATGCGCTCGAAGGACGCCGTGGCCATCACCAGGTCGCCCACCCAGTTGGGCGCCCGCACGAAGATGCGCTGCACGTGCGAGAGGTCGGGCGCGCGTCCTTTGGCCATGGGGCGCGGCATCTTGGGGGCGCGACCCTGTGCAGGCAATGTCGGTCTCGGGCGGGATCGGCCCCAGCGTGCCGCTGGCACCTGCACCGACCCGCCACTATCCTGCCTCCCCCGTCGAACCGCGTGGGTTCGCCGGTCCCGGACCGGCCCTACTCGCCACCGGGGGTCCCTCCAACCAGCCTGGGCAGCGTCCCACGGCTTCCACCCATGGCATCCGAAGCGATCCTCTCCCGGCTCCAGGCCGAGTTCGACAGCCCGCCCCACCACCTTGCCGCAGCCGTTGCGCTGCTGGCGGAAGGCGCGCCGCCCGCGTTCGTTGCGCGCCATCGCCGCTGGGCGACCGGCAACATGCACGAGGATCGCCTCTACGCCCTCGCCGACAGGCTCCACTTCCTGTCCGAACTCGAGGCGCGCAAGCAGGCGATCGCGCAGCAGGCGCAGGAGCGCGGCAAGCTCACCGAAGAACTGCAGCGCGTGCTGGAGACGAGCCAGGACCAGGACCTGATCGACGACCTCTACCAGTCGATGCGCCCGCGCCGCCGGACCCCGGCGATGCAGATGGAGGAAAAAGGCATCGGCCCGCTCGCGCTCGCGGTGCAGCACCGCCAGCTCGGCGAGGTGAACCTGCAGGACGCGGCAAAGGAGTACGTGTCGGAGGCCAACGGCCTGCCGACCGTCGATGCCGTCCTCGAGGGCGTGGCGCTGATCCTCAGCGAGCAGATCGCCACCTGCGCGCGCACGCGGGCGCGGCTGCGCGAGGAACTCGCGCGCGGCATCCTGCGCGCCACCCCCGTCAACCCCGGCCAGGGCGGCAACCAGAAGTACCAGGAGTTCTTCGACTTCGCCGAGCCCGTGAACCGCATCGGTGCCAACCGCATGCTGGCAATCCGC
>JBEATZ010000259.1:0-2915 GCA_041161695.1 Planctomycetota bacterium
ATTCCGACGAGGCCGGCTCGCTGACCCTCGAGGCCTGCACGACCCTCAAGGCGCTCGGCGACCGCAGCGGCCTCGAGAAGACGTTCCGCAGCATCAACAAGCAGCTTGCCGAGCCCAGGCGCAAGCGCGACGCCTCGTTGTACGAGCTGCGCGGCAACCTCTACTTCGCCGTCGAGAAGTGGTCCGACGCCCTCGACGACTTCGAGAAGGCCGTGGCCTACAGCGACAGCCGCAGCCTCTCGCGCCGGAGCCTCGTGATGATGGCCCGCACCGAGGCCCACCGCCGCAAGTGGTCCGCCGTGCTCAAGCACCTGCAGGCCGCCGAGGTCGGCGTGGCGGACGTGGAAAACCTGTGCCGCCAGGACCCGGCGATGCAGGAGGCAATGCAGCAGGACACCCTCAAGGCGTGGCTCACCGGCCTGGGCAAGTGAGCACCCCGCAGCCGGCCGCGGCACCGCGGCGGGCTGCCCGCAGCCGCGCCGGAAGATCCTCGGCGGCAGTCCCGCGGCGACCTTGACCCCTGCAGGGTGCATTGCCAAGATGCTCGCCCCCCGTTCCGCGCCGCCGGGCCCATCCCGGCGCCGCAAGCCCTTCCAGAGCAAGCGCAGCCATGCACGTCGAGGTAGTCGAAAACGGCCCCTGCAGCCGCACGGTCACCATCAAGGTCCCAGCCGATCGCGTCCGGAAGCACCTGGACGACATGTTCGCGTCGGCGAACCAGCAGGTGCAGATGAAGGGCTTCCGCCCCGGCAAGGTCCCGCGCAAGGTGCTGGAGAAGCGCCTCGGCGAGAGCATCAGCGGGCAGGCCAAGGAGCAGCTCGTCAACCAGATGTTCGGTGACGCCTGCCGCGAGAAGCAGCTGGTGCCCGTGGGCCGCGCGCAGATCGAGAACTTCGACAAGCTGGTGCTCGCCGCAGGCAGCCCGCTGGAGTTCCAGGTCAAGGTCGACGTGAAGCCCGAGTTCACCCTCAAGGAGACCAAGGGCATCGAGGTCGAGAGCTTCGACCCGGTCGCCAACGAGACGGACGTGGACAACGCCCTCAAGGAGGTCTCCAACCAGAAGCGCTCCATCAAGAAGGTCGAGGAGCCGGCCCAGGACGGTGACTTCGTCAAGTCCGACCTCACCTTCGTCGACGCCTCCGGCGCGACCGCCCACGAGCGCAAGGGCGTCCAGCTCAACACCCGGATCCCGGTCGCCGGCACCGGCGCCGAGGCCTTCGCCAAGGCCCTCGTGGGCGCCACGGCAGGCCAGCAGATCGAGCTCGAAATCACCTTCCCTGCCACCTTCGAGAAGGAGGCCGTGCGCGGCCAGCAGGGCAAGCTCCGCATCGCCGTCCTCGAGGTGCTCCGCGTCGCAGGTGCGCCGATCGACGACGAGTTGGCCAAGTCCCTCGAGTTCGAGAACCTCGCGGCCCTGCGTGCGGACCTGCTGGTTCGCATCGGCCACGAGAAGGAGCGCGTGGGCAAGCTGCGCCAGGAGGAGCTGTGCCTCGAGTACCTGCTCAAGAACCACGAGTTCCCCCTGCCGGAGACCCTCGTGGCCGAGCAGGCCCAGGCCAGCCTGATGAACTTCGCCCGGCGCCTCGAGCAGAACGGCGCGGGCAAGGAAGAGATCGAGAAGAAGATCGAGGAGTCGAAGCCCGAGGCCCACACCGACGCCCAGCGCCGGGTCAAGCTGTTCTTCCTCATCGATGCCGTCGCCCGCCAGGAGCAGATGGCCGTGTCGGATGCCGACATGTGGCAGGAGATCCAGGCGGTGGCCCAGCAGAACAACGCCACCCCCCAGCAGGTGGTCGAGTACCTGCAGCAGAACAACCAGATCAACGAGCTGCGGCTCGCCCTGATGGAGCGCAAGGTCCGGGAATTCCTTAGATCGCACGCTCGCATCGTCGATAAGAAGGCCTAGTGAGGCACGGGGTCCCCGATCCCGGCCGACCCCGACCTGCCATGACCATCGCCAACGACTACATCATCCCGTTCGTCATCGAGAAGACCGGGCGCGGTGAGCGCCAGTACGACATCTACAGCCGTCTCCTCGAGGACCGCATCGTCTTCATCGGCTCGCCGATCGACGACCAGGTCGCGAACGCGGTGATCGCGCAGCTGCTGTTCCTGCAGAAGGAGAACAAGGCACAGGACATCAACCTGTTCCTGAACACGCCGGGCGGCAGCGTGACGGCAGGCCTCGCCATCTACGACACCATCCAGTTCGTGTCGTGCCCCGTGTCGACCTACTGCATCGGGCAGGCCGCCTCGATGGGCGCCGTCCTGCTGGCTGCCGGCACCAAGGGCAAGCGCCATGCGCTGCCCAACTCCCGCATCATGATCCACCAGCCCTGGGGTGGCGTGGGCGGCACGGCCATGGACATCTCGATCCAGGCGGACGAGATCCTGCGCCTGAAGCAGACCCTGAGCGAGGTCCTCGGCAAGCACTGCGGCAAGTCCGCGGAGCAGGTGACCAAGGACAGCGACCGCGACTTCTTCATGAGCGCGAAGGAAGCCAAGGCCTACGGCCTGATCGACGAGATCGTCGAACACAGCAAGTGACGCGCCGCTGCGGAGTGCCTTGCGCTCCGCCGCCGTCCCGATGACCTGTTGTGCCAGCCCGCGCGTCGGGCATTTGGCCACCCCCGCCTTTGGGGAGTTCGCCCCCCGCAAGCTACTATCCTGAGTCGGAACTGCTGCACACCGCGGCACTCCGGCGCCCCACCCCATGGCATCCAAAGGCAAGACCGTCGAGCGCTGCACCTTCTGCGAGAAGTCGCGGCACCACGTGCAATCCCTGATCTCCGGGCCGCCCGGGGTCTTCATCTGCAACGAGTGCATCGACATCTGCAACACGATCCTCCGCGAGGAGGATCGCAAGCAGCGCGGCGGCACCGCAAGCCCGGCGACGGGACAGACCTTCGTCAAGG
>JBEATZ010000262.1:0-3298 GCA_041161695.1 Planctomycetota bacterium
CCCTCGTAGATCTCCGTGATCCTCGCGTCGCGCAACATGCGCTCGGCGGCGCTCGCGCCGCTCGCGCCCATGGGCCCGAGGATGCTCACGGCCGCGCGCGCGGCCTTGTTGGACAGCCGCGAGGCCAGCAGCTTGGCCATGGCGGCCTCGGCGCTGCAGCGGATGTTGCGGTCGCGCAGCGTGGCCGCGCGCCAGGTCATGAAGCGTGCGGCATCGAGTTCTGCGGCGAGGTCCGCGAGCGTCCACTGGTCGGGCTGCGTCGCGTTGGGGCGGCCCTTTGCGTCCAGCTGCGTGTTCAGGTGGTCGCGGATCATCTCGATGCACGCGCGGGCGATGCCCAGCGCCTGCGAGGCGATGCCGAGGCGGCCTCCGTCGAGGGTGTCGAGGGCGATGGTGAAGCCCTCGCCTTCCTTGCCGATCAGGTTGGCGGCGGGGACCTTCACGTTCTCGAGGACGATCTCGGTGGTCGGCGAGCCGCGCAACCCGAGCTTGCGCTCCTTCTTGCCGACGCCCACGCCGGGCCACGACTTCTCGACCAGGAAGGCGCTGATGCCCTTCACGCGGTCCGCGCCGGTGCGCGCGAAGACGATGAAGAGGTTGGCTTCCGAGCCGGTCGTGATCCACAGCTTGGCGCCGTTCATCACGTAGTGGTCGCCTTCCTTCTTGGCCTCGCAGCGCAGGGCCGCGGCATCCGAACCGCTGTAGGCCTCGCTGAGGCAGTAGGCGCCGAGCCACTCGGCGGTCACCAGCTTGGGGAAGTAGCGGGACTTCTGGTCGTGGTTCGCCCACTTGTTGGTGAGCGAGTTGACCAGCGAGTTGTGCACGCTGATGGTCACGCCCGTCGACGGGCACACGGCGTTGACCTCCTCGAGCATCACGCAGCTGGCGAGGTTGCCCATGTCGCTGCCGCCGTACTCGCGGGCCACGGTCATGTTCATCAGGCCGAGCCTGGCGGCTGCCATCGCGGCCTCGCGGGGGAACTTCACCTCCGCGTCGAACGCGGCGGCCTTGCCCACGAGGTGCTCCTTGACGTAGGCGCGCACCTTGTCGCGGAAGGCCACCAGCTCCGGGGAGAGTTCGAAATCGACGACCTGGCTCGCAAGCGTCGCCTTGTCCGTGGTCGCAGTCATGGGAGTCGAGTCACTTCGCCTGGGTGTAGTCGTAGAAGCCCTTGCCGGTCTTGCGGCCGAGGTGCCCGGCGTGGACCAGGCGGCGCATGAGCGGGCACGCGCGGTACTTGTCGTCGCCGAGGCCGTCGTGCAGCACGTCGAGGATGCTCACGCAGACGTCGAGGCCGATGAAGTCGGCCAGCGTCAGCGGTCCCATCGGGTGGTTCATGCCGAGCTTCATGATCTCGTCGATGGCCTCGCGCGTGGCCACGCCCTCCATGAGGGCGAAGGCGGCTTCGTTGATCATCGGCATCAGGATGCGGTTCGCCACGAAGCCGGGGTAGTCGTTGGCCTCCACCGGGACCTTGCCAAGGCCCTTCGACCAGTCCACCACGCGCTGCGTCGTGGCGTCGGTGGTGTCGTTGCCACGGATCACCTCGACCAGCTTCATGAGCGGGACGGGGTTCATGAAGTGCATGCCGATCACCCGGTCGCTGCGCTTGGTCTTCGCGCCCAGCACCGTGATCGAGATCGACGAGGTGTTGGAGGCGAGGATCGCGTGCGCGGGGGCGATGCGGTCGGCCGACTGGAAGATCTCGGACTTGATCGCGAGGTTCTCGGTCACCGCCTCCACCACCAGGTCCACGCCCGCGATGCAGTCCATGCTGGTCGTGGCCGTGAGGCGAGCCTTCGCGGCGGTGACCTGGTCGGCCGTGAGCGTGCCCTTCTGGGCGAAGCGATCGAGGCTCTTGTGGATCGCCGCCGTGCCGCGGTCCAGGAACTCCTGCTTCACGTCGACCATGAAGGTCGGGACGCCGCAGGTGGCGAAGGTCTGGGCAATGCCATTGCCCATGGTGCCGGCGCCGACGATGGCCACGGCCTTGGGGAGGGAGTTGGTTGCACTCATGGGATCAGATCGCTTCTACGGCCATCACGACCGCATTGCCGCCGCCGAGACACAACCCTGCGGCGCCGCGGCCGGCCTTGCGCTTCATCATGGCGTGCACCAGCGTCGTGAGCACGCGTGCGCCCGAGCAGCCGATCGGGTGGCCGAGGGCCACCGCGCCGCCATGGACGTTCCAGCGGCTGGGGTCGGCCTTCAGCTCGCGCTGGAGCGCCACCATCTGCACGCTGAACGCCTCGTTCATCTCGAGGAGGTCGAAGTCCTGCACGCCGAGGCCGAGCATCGCGCACAGCTTCTCGGTGGCGACCTGCGGGGCCATCATCACCCACTCGGGGGCGAGGCCGCCGGTCGTGTAGCCGGTGATGCGGGCGAGCGGCTTGAGCCCGTGGGCGCGGGCCCAGTCCTCGTCGGCGACCACCACGGCGCTCGCGCCGTCGTTGATCGAGCTGGCGTTGCCAGCGGTGACCGAACCGCCGTCGGGCTGGAAGGCAGGCTTGAGCTTGGCGAGCGATTCCACCGTGCTGTCGGCGCGGGGGCCCTCGTCGCTGCGCACCCAGGTCGACTCGCCCTTCTTGGCCTTCACCTCGACGGCGACGATCTCGGCGTCGAACGAGCCACCCTTCTGGGCCGCCACCGCGCGGCGGTGGCTCTCGGCGGCGTAGGCGTCCTGGTCGGCGCGGGAGATGCCGTACTTCTTCGCCACCAGTTCGGCGGTGTTGCCCATGTGGAAGTCGTTGTAGTGGTCCCACAGGCCGTCCCACACGATTCCGTCGAGGGCCTTCGCGTGGCCGAGGCGCATGCCGGTGCGCGCGGTCGTCAGGTAGTACGGCACGTTGCTCATCGACTCCATGCCGCCCGCGACCACGCACTTCGCGTCGCCGGCCTTGATGGCCTGCGCGGCGAGCATCACGGACTTGAGGCCGGAGCCGCACACCTTGTTGACGGTCATCGCCGGCACGGAGTCGGGGATGCCCGCGAGGCGCAGGCTCTGGCGGGCAGGGTTCTGGCCGAGGCCGGCCTGCAGCACGCAGCCCATGAGGACCTCGTCGACCTGCTGTCCGGTCACCCCGGCCCGGAGTAACGCTTCACGGACGACGATGCCGCCCAACTGCGGGGCGGTGAAGGACGCGAGGGCGCCCTGCAACCTGGTGATGGGGGTACGGCAGGCAGAGAGGAGGACGGGGCGGGGCATGGGGAAAAACAGAGGTAACTGAGGAGAGGAGATCGGGGATCATAGAGGGAAGGGGCAGTCCAAAAGAGGACAAGTTGCGAAGCGGAACACGCC
>JBEATZ010000097.1:0-2705 GCA_041161695.1 Planctomycetota bacterium
GCCTCGCGACCTGGCGCGAGGCGGAAGAAGTCCTTGGGCGGGTCCTCCATGAAGTCCTCGCGCTCGATCCACAGCTCGCGGCCGAACGGGACCTTGCGGGTGCCGGCGGACGCGTCCTCGGGGTTGTTGGTGGCCTCGACCCACTCGATGTGGCCCTCGGGCCAGCTCTCGATCACCACCTTGACGGGGTCGAGCACCGCCATGCGCCGCTGCGCGGTCTTGTTGAGGCTGTCGCGCACGAAGAACTCGAGCAGTTCCACCTCGTGGGTCGAGTTGTACTTGGCGACGCCGATGTGCTTCGCGAACGCGCGCAGCGCCGCGGCCGGGAAGCCGCGTCGGCGCAGGCCGCGGATCGTCGGCATGCGCGGGTCGTCCCAGCCCGCGACGTGGCCGCCCTCGACGAGCTGCAGCAGCTTGCGCTTGCTCATCATCGTCCACGTGAGGTTGAGGCGCGCGAACTCGATCTGTTGCGGCTTGTAGATGCCGATCGCGTCGCAGAACCACTCGTACAGCGGGCGGTGGTGCTCGAACTCCAGCGAGCACAGCGAGTGCGTGATGCCCTCGATGCTGTCCGACTGGCCGTGGGCCCAGTCGTACATCGGGTAGATGCACCATGCGTCGCCGGTGCGCTGGTGGTGCATGTGCTTGATCCGGTACATGACCGGGTCGCGCATGTTGAGGTTGGGGTGCGCCATGTCGATCTTGGCGCGCAGCACGCGCGAGCCGTCCGGGAACTCGCCCTTGCGCATGCGGCGCAGCAGGTCGAGGTTCTCGGCCACGGTGCGGTTGCGGAACGGGCTGTGGCTCCCGGGCGCGGTGAGCGTCCCGCGCGTCTGCGAGATCTGCTCGGCGGTCTGGTCGTCCACGTAGGCGAGGCCCTTGTTCACCAGCACCTCGGCCCACTCGTAGATCTGGCCGAAGTAGTCGGACGCGTAGTACATCGCATCCCACTGGAAGCCGAGCCAGCGCACGTCCTCCATGATCCCGTCGACGTACTCCTGGTCCTCCGCCTCCGGGTTGGTGTCGTCCATCCGCAGGTTGGTGCGGCCACCGAACTCCTGCGCGATGCCGAAGCTGATGCAGATGGCCTTGGCGTGCCCGATGTGCAGGTAGCCGTTCGGCTCCGGCGGGAAGCGCGTCACCACCTGCTTCACCCGGCCGCTCGCGAGGTCCTCGCGGACCCGGTCACGGATGAAGTCGGACGGGGCGTTGGGTGCGTCTTCGGTCATGGGGGCGAATGGAGTAGCGGTCGGGGAAGCCGGCGACAATATGCTGCCCCGAACCCATGGCCAATCCTGCACCGAGCGTGCACAGCCAGTTGCCGCGGCTGGACCGCCACAAGCCGAAGTGCGGCCCGGTGCGCCCCTCCCGCAGCGGCAGGTGGCGCGCTGTGGTGCTCGTGGCGGTGCACGTGGCCATCGCCCTGCACGTGTGGCACTTCCACGTGCGCGGCACCACGATCTCGCCGCTGGAGCCCTCCGAGTCGATGCAGACGCTGGAGCAGGGCCTCGTCAATGCGGGCTTCCTGCTGTTCGCGGGCTCGATCCTCGCCACCCTGCTGCTCGGGCGCTGGTTCTGCGGCTGGGCCTGCCACGTGGTGGCGCTGCAGGACGCCTGCGCGTGGCTGCTCGCGCGCCTCGGCCTGAAGCCCAAGCCGGTGCGCTCGCGGCTGCTGGTGGGCATCCCGTTCGGGGTCGCCTTCTACATGTTCCTGTGGCCCACCCTGAAGCGCTGGTGGGAGGGCGTGCCCGCGCCGGACCTGCAGTGGGAACTGCACACGAACGACTTCTGGCGCACCTTCCCGGGGCCGTGGATGGCCGTGGCCACGTTCGTGGTGGTGGGCTTCCTCGTGGTGTGGTGGCTCGGCGCCAAGGGCTTCTGCACCTACGGCTGCCCCTACGGCGGCGTCTTCGCGGTGGCCGACCGCTTCGCGCCGGGTCGCATCCGCGTGACCGATGCATGCGACAGCTGCGGCCACTGCACGCAGGCATGCACGTCCAACGTGCGGGTGCACGAAGAGGTGGCCATCCACCGCATGGTGGTGGACCCGGCGTGCATGAAGTGCCTCGACTGCGTGAGCACCTGCCCCAAGGAGGCGCTCTACTTCGGCTTCGGCGCGGTCAAGCCCGCGGCCATCAGCCAGCAGCGCATCACGGCGCGCGCGGACTTCTCGTGGGGCGAGGAAGCGGCGCTCGCGCTGCTGTTCCTGTCCGGGTTGTTCGCGTGGCGCGGCACCTGGCTCACCGAGCCCGTGCCGCTCCTCATGGCCGTGGGCCTCGGCGCCATCAGCGCCGTGATGGGCCTCATGGCCTTCCGCCTGCTGCGCCAGCCCACGTTCACCTTCCAGCACGCGCACCTGCGGGTGGCGGGACGGGTCACCCGCACGGGCTGGTTCGCCATCGCCCTCGCCGCCTGCTGGTTCGCGCTCACCGGCTGGGTCGGCCTCGGCAACCTCGCTTCCGCCCGCGCCGGGGAAGCCGGTGCGCTGGTGATGCTGGAGCAGCGCACCCGCATGCAGGAGCGCCGCGAACCGCTGCCGCGCGCGCAACTGGTCGAGGCCGCCGATGCCGTGGCCCGCGCCCTGCAGCGCAACCTCGCCGCCGACCCGGCCCTGCTGCAGCTGGAGGGCCTGCTGCAGCAGGCCGTGGACGGCGTCCGCCACCCCGGCGACCTGCCGCGCGCCCTCGTCGCGCTCGCCATCTACC
>JBEATZ010000367.1:0-3581 GCA_041161695.1 Planctomycetota bacterium
GGCGGCCGAGCTTTGGGATCCGGCGCGCCTTCGCCGAGTTCGCCCTGGTCGACATGGGTGCGGATCCCACCCTCGGGAAGCGCACGGAAGCGCAGCGCTTCGTTTGCGCTTCGTGGTGCCGTTCCATCCTCGTCCTCCTCGACTTTGACAGTCGACTGTCAAAAACGAGCCCCTGGGCGCGTGGACGCGGCTCCCAGCCATCCGGCGCAACCTGCGCTGCAGACGGCAGTTGAAAGTGGTCGGAGCGGCGAGATTTGAACTCACGACCCCTTGCACCCCATGCAAGTGCGCTACCAGGCTGCGCTACGCTCCGACCCAGGATCGAAATCAGGCCCTTGCGAGCCTTGGGGAGCGAGCAGGATAGCCCGGAGCAGGCCGAGGGCAAGACTCTGGGCGGCCGAGGGGCCAAAAGGTCTCAGGACGGCTGGGTCGGGGTCAGGGCCACGGTGCCGAAGGTGAGGGCGCCGTCGGAGGACCAGCGGAAGATCTCGGGCGCGAAGGGCAGCTTGGCGCTCACGGCCTTCTTGATGCGCAGCACCTCGAGGTAGGCGCGGCCGCGCTCGCCCAGGATCGCCACGGTGCCGCCGTTGCCACGGGCGGTGACGCGCGCGCCCCAGATGCCCGAGCCGTGGGCGCGGCGGTTGCGGACCTCCTGCACGATCAGGTCGGTGCCCGGCGAGCCGAGGCCGCACGCGGAGTAGGCATCGTGGGAGGCGAGCATGAGGTCGCCCAGCTCGCAGAGCACGTCCGGCGACATCGGTTCGCCGAGCAGGGTGCGGAAGCGTTCGGCCCGCGCATTCTCCTCGATGGTGTGGAGGGTGGCGGCGCGCACCGGGTAGTCGACGTCGGGCTCGACGACGGTGAAGGGATCCGTGGTCGCACCGTGGCGCGCGAGGAACTCGCTGCCCTTCATGGTCTCGGGCAGGCTGCCGAGCCAGCGCGCGTGCAGCTCCTCCTTGGTGCAGTTGGCGAGGAACCCGTGCCACTGCGGGTCGTCGATGGTGCACGAGCCGTCCGCACCCTTCGCAACGAGGCCGCGCGCCTCGGCGAGGACGCGATAGCCCATGAACGCAGCACTGCGCACGCGGCGGTACTCGGCTGCCTCGGGCTCGTGCCGCAGGCCGCTCGCCATGCCGAAGATCTCGATGGCGTGCGGCACGGGCACCTGCCCCTCGATCTCCGCCGGCTGGCAGCGCAGCGCGAGCAGGTGGTTCGCGGTGCCGCAGAGGGCGGTCATCTGGTCCATGACGCCGCCCGGCGCACCTGCGACCTCGTTCTCGACCTTCTGGCACAACAGCGCGATCTCGCGCTCGTGCAGCTTGATGCCGTGCAGTTCGGCGATGGCCCGCAGCGCGGCGATCTCCATGGCCGCCGACGCGCCCACGCCCATGACCTCGGGCACGTCGCTCGCGAGCAGGATGGCGAAGCCCTTGTTGAAGCGCACGCCGTGCTCGCGCGCGAGCGCCAGCAGCATGCCGAGCACGTAGAACGACCAGCTGTCGCGCGGCGCCGAACGGAACACGGCGCGGGCGCGCGCGTAGTCGATGGGCTGGTCCGGCAGGCCGAGGTCGCCGAGGCGGATGGCCACGTGCGAGCTGCGCGAGTGGTCCTTGCACGGCGACCAGACGTGCACCTGGTCGTCGTCGCGCTGCTGGGCCGCCGAACAAACGGCCTCGGCCAGCGGCAGCTGCAGCACGAGGGCGCCCGACACGTCGGCGATGCCCCCCATCACGTCGAGGCGCCCCGGCGCGCGCCCGATCACGATCGGACGGTCAGGCGCGAAGAAGGCGGGGACGGCGCGGTCGACCAGGTTGAAGAGGCTCTGGACGCCAGCGCCCTCCTCGGGCACCCAGGACGGACGGAAGTGCTGCATCTCCTGTCCTTGTAGACCACCGGAGGCGGGCGTCGCAACCCGTCGTTCAGGCGTCCTGGTGGTAGGTCTCGAGGAAGCGCGCGAGCTGGTGGAAGTCGCTGCCGCGCTCGATCATGCGCACGCGCGTCTTGAGCGTCTGCGGGTCGATGAGCTTGTCGAACGGCACGTAGCTGAGCTGCAGCTGCCCCTCGGCGGACACCATCACCCGGTCGAGCTCGCGCTCGGCAAGGGCACGGTACGCCCCCACGCCCAGCTGGCTGCCCAGCATGACGTCGAAGGCATGGGGCCGCGCGCAGCGGGCCTCGTAGCCGAGCTGCACGCCCTTCACCTTGCGCTTCTTGCCGGTGCGCTGCTCGTACGCCTTGGCCACCCACTTCTCGACCATCGATGCGAGGTTGAGTTCGCCAATCGAGATGTGGCCGTGGTCGTCGCGCTTCACGTTCTCGAGCCGCGCGTAGGGCAGCAGCTCCGCGAGGCCCTCGGCCAGCACGCACACGCCGAACTGCTTGCCCTCGGCCTCGCGCTCCAGCATCGCATCGACGATCAGGCCAACGACCTTGTCGAGGTCCATGATCCTGCGCTCGCGCTGCTGGCCGGTGGACGGGTCGGTGACGAGCTCCTTGGTGAGCAGTTCGCCCACGATGTCCTCGATGCCGATCACGAGGCTCGCCTCGCCGGCGATCGCAGCGCCGTACGCGAGCCAGCCGGCGCTGCGGCCCATCGACTCGACGACGAACCACGACTGCGTGGCCTCGGCATCGAACACGAGGTTGCGCACGAGGCCTGCCAGGGTGTCGACGGCGGTGAAGTAGCCGAACGTGAAGTCGATGCCGTTGTAGTCGTTGTCGATGGTCTTGGGCACGTGCACGACGGCGATGCGCGGCGCATCGGCCGGCAGCCGGTCCTGCCACAGACGGAACATGTTGGCGGTCTTGAGCGTGTCATCGCCGCCGATGGAGATGAGCGCCTCGACGCCAAGCGATCGCAGCGCCTCGTACACGGCGCGCAGCGGCTGGGTGCGCTCGGCATCGTCGAGGTGCGCCAGTTCCTTCACGTGCTTGCCCGGGTTGGTGCGCGCCGTGCCGATGAGGATGCCCTCGAGGTTGCGCGTGCGGCGCAGCGCCCGGTGGTCGAGCACGAGGTAGTCCGTGCCCTCGGCCAAGGTCGCACCCGGCTGGTAGTCGACGAGGCGCGAGTAGCCATTGCGGATGCCATAGACGGTCGCGCCATTGCGGAGGAACGAAACTGCGGCCGTGGAGATCACGGCGTTGGCCGCGGGCGCGGGGCCACCGCTGAAGAGGATGGCGACGCGACGGTACCGGTGCTTGGGGGGTGCGGGACGCTGGAGCGAATGAGACATGGCGCGCGCATCTTGCGGATGGCGACGCTGCGTGCAACAGCGCGTGGGATCGCCACGCGGCACCTGTGCACCCACCCAGCTTCCTTGCGTCCCGGAATGGGCTATTCTTCCCTGCACTCCACCCCCCGGAGAAGGAACCTGTGCCGCGTCACCCACGACGCGCCGCGTCCCCGCGCGAGGCTCCTTCCGCGTTGCCACCACCCCCCATGATGCGATTCCTCACCGGCAGCCTCGCGCTGCTCCTCGGTCTTTCTTCCCTCTCTGCGCAATCCGGCACCGGCTGCACCATCACCCGCGTGGGTGAGGGCTGCGGCGGCGCGACGCTCACGGTCACGCTGACGCCCTCGG
>JBEATZ010000371.1:0-4917 GCA_041161695.1 Planctomycetota bacterium
TCCTCGTTCCGGCGGCAAGCAAGGCAGGATCGCCCTCCCGATCACGCTCGCAGGCGCGGGCATCGGCCTCGGCGCCGCGCTCACGGCCAGCCTGCCGATGCTCTCGTACACGGAGCACCCCCGCGCCCTCATGGTCGCGCTCGTGATGAGCGCGCTCGCGATGGTCGTGGGCGGACTGGTCGGCTGGACGCTGGGCGGCAGGGTTGCCAGCCGCCTCGTCGACCTCTCGCTCGCGATCGCCAAGCTCGGTCGCGGCGGCACCGAGGTGAAGATCCGCTACACGGGCACCGACGAGATCGCGGCCATCGGCCGCGGCCTGCAGTACCTCGCCGGGGACCTCGCCGAGATGCAGCGGCAGCAGGAACAGGGCGGCGGTTCGCTCGCGGCCATGGACCCGCAGGTGCGCCAGTACCGCGACCGGCTGCTGCAGGAGGAGTTCCCCGACGCCGAGGGCCTCGAACTCGACGGCGCGCTGAGCGCGGGCTCGCGCGGCGGCCTCGACTACCACGACGTGGTCGAGCTCGAGGGCGGCGTGGCCGTGGTGATGGTGATGGGCGAGGCGCGACGAGATCCACGACGCGCTCCGCCGCGGCGACGCACCGCGTACCGCGCTCGAACGCGCCAACAAGGCGATGAAGCAGAAGCTGCCTGCAGGATGCTGCGCCAAGGCCACGCTGCTGCACGTGGGCGCCGAGGGCGCCACGCTGTACCAGGCAGGCAGCCGCGCGCCGCTGCTGCGCTGTGCGCGCGGCGAGGTGCAGCAGCTCAATGCCGAGGGCATCGCACTCGGCCTCGACGACGGCCCCGTCTTCGCGAAGTCCTTGCGCCCCGTCGAGGTGCCGATGGCGCCCGGCACGCGCCTGTGCGTCGTCAACGAGGCCGCCATGCGCGCCGAGGGCTTCCTCGCGCTCGTCCAGCAGCATGCACCCAAGCACACGGCCATGTTCATGAACGTGGTGCTGGGCGGCATCGAGCTGGATGCGGGCGGGGACGGCCTGCGCGAGGACGTGTTGCTGGTCACGGTGAAGAAGTCATGAGTGCACCCGGTTCGTTCCAGAAGCTGATCGAGGACATCTACCTCGAGCGCGACAGCGCCCGCGGCACGCAGGGCACCCTGCTGTGGTTCGTGGAGGAGGTGGGCGAACTCGTGCGCGCCATCCGCCGCGGCGAGCGCCAGAACCTCGAGGAGGAGTTCGCGGACGTCTATGCATGGCTCGCCACGCTCGCCTCGCTGCACGGACTCGACCTCGAGGCCATCGGCCGCGCCAAGTACGCGCGCGGCTGCCCGCGCTGCAGCGCGACGCCCTGCGCCTGCAGGAAGCACTGAGCCGCGATGGCAGGTGAGCCCGTGACGACCCCGGGTCGCTTCGTGCAGGTGGCGCTCGCGCTGCCGCTGCGCACCGAGTTCACCTACAGCCTGCCCGAGGGCCTCGAGGCCCGGCCCGGCAACCGCGTGCTGGTGCCGTTCCGCGGCCGCAGCATGGGTGGCGTGGTCGTCTCGGTGGAGGGGGAGACCACCGTGCCCGTGGAGAAGCTGCGCGCCGTCGAGTCGATCCTCGACCGCGAGCTGCTGATGCCCGACGCGCTCATGCAGCTCGCAAGGCGCATGGCGGCCAGCTACGGGTGCAGCCTCGGCGAGGCGCTGGATGCCATGCTGCCGGCCGTCGCGAAGCGGCGGGGCCAGCGCAAGCTGCCGCACCTCGAGCTCGCCATCGACCCGCAGAAGGCCGCCGAGGCCGTGATCGAACTCGAGGAGAAGCACCAGCAGCAGTCGCGCGTGCTGCGCGCCGTGCTGGAGTTCGGCGGGCCGATGCAGCTGCGCGACGTGACGCGGCGCACCCAGACGAGCGACAGCCCGTGGCAGACGCTGGTCAAGGCAGGCCTGCTGCGGCGTGTGATGATCGCCGAGGAGCTGGCCGAGCTCGTGCCGTCGGCGGAAGAGCACGCGGTGCGCCATGTCCTCAACCCGCAGCAGCAGCAGGCGGTGGACGCGGTGACGCGCACCGTGGTTGCAGGCCAGCACCGCACGTTCCTGCTCCACGGCGTCACCGGCAGCGGCAAGACCGAGGTCTACCTGCGCATCCTCGAGGAGGTGCGCGCGCGCGGCCGCACGGGCATCGTGCTGGTGCCCGAGATCAGCCTCACGCCGCAGACCGTCGGCCGCTTCGCATCGCGCTTCCCCGACGTGGCCGTGCTGCACTCGGGCCTCACCGATGCCGAGCGCGGCAGGCAGTGGCAGCGTCTCGTGCAGGGCAGGTCGGGCGTGGCCGTGGGCGCGCGCAGCGCGCTGTTCGCCCCGCTCGCCAACCTGGGCCTCATCATCCTCGACGAGGAGCACGAGGGTTCCTTCAAGCAGGACAGCACCCCGCGGTACCACGCGCGCGAGATGGCCATCGTGCGCGGCGAGATCGAGAAGGCAGCCGTGGTGCTCGGCTCGGCCACGCCCACGCTGGAGTCGATCGGCCGGGCGCGCCGCGGCGTCTACGAACTGATCACGCTGCCCCAGCGCGCGGGCAGCGGCAGGCTGCCGCAGATCCTCGTGCAGGACCTGCGTGCCGAGCCCAAGGAGGTGAAGCGCGCAGGCGTGGTGCTGAGCCGCACACTGCTCGTGATGATGGAGGAGCGGTTGCGTGCCCGCGACCAGGTGCTGCTCTTCCTCAACCGCCGCGGCTATGCACCCGTGCTCATGTGCCCGGGCTGCGGCGAGGCCGTGAAGTGCCAGCACTGCGCCGTGTCGATGACGTGGCACGTGAAGCGGGGCCGGCTCGTGTGCCACTACTGCTGCAACGAGGTGCGTCGTCCGGAGACGTGCACCACCTGCCAGCACGCGGGACTGCACGAACTCGGCGTGGGCACCGAGCGGCTGGAGATGGCCGTGAAGCAGAAGTTCCCGCAGGCGGTGGTGGCGCGCATGGACGCAGACACCATGTCCGAGCGCGGCGCGCACGAGCGCGTGCTCGGCGCGTTCCGCAAGAAGCACATCGACGTGCTCATCGGCACGCAGATGATCGCGAAGGGCCTCGACTTCCCCGACGTCACGCTCGTGGGCGTGGTCTCTGCCGACACCGGGTTGTTCGTGCCCGACTACCGTGCCGCCGAGCGCACCTTCCAGCTGCTGTACCAGGTGGCGGGGCGCGCAGGTCGCGGCGACAAGGCCGGTACCGTCGTCTTCCAGACCTACTGTCCCGACAACTACGCCGTCGCCGCTGCGGCCAAGCTCGACTACGACGGCTTCGTCCAGCAGGAGCTGCTGTTCCGGCGCCAGACCGGCTACCCGCCCTTCAGCAGGCTCGTGCGCGTGCTCGCCGAGGGGACGAAGGAGGAGGAGGCCAAGCAACTGCTCGAACAGGCTGCGGGGCCGACGGCGTCCATCAAGGACTTCGAGCTGCTCGGCCCTGCACCCGCGGTGATCGCCAAGGTGAAGGACCGCTGGCGGTGGCACATGCTGTGCAAGTGCTACACGGCAGCATCGTTCGAGGCGGCGATGGCCGCTCTCGGCACCGTCGAGGACCTCGCGACGCGCACGTGCCGCATCACGCTCGACGTGGATCCAGGCAGCCTGATGTGACGCCTGGTGGCGTCACACCGGGCCGCGGTCGCGCTCACTGCGTGCGGCAGTCGACGAGCTCGCAGTTGGTCACGTTGAGCAACGTGTTGCCCTGGGCGTCGATCGTGACGCTTCCCATCTGGATGTAGAACCAGCCCTGGAAGCTGTTGGGCCACGACCGGTTCCAGCGCACGTTGCCGTTGCGGTCGCTGCGCATCTGGTGGCCCCACACGTAGTCGGTGTAGAGCAGGCAGAGGCTGCCCGGCGCGATGGGGACCGGGGTGATGGGCTCGACCCCGAAGATGAAGCCGCAGTGGGTCTTCGGCAGCAGGCCGGTGCCCTCGATCACGAGGCGCTTCGCGCCGTTGCCCGACGGCGTGAGGGTGACCGTCAGCGTGGGGCCGCAGCCGTCGCCGACGCGCGTGATGGTGCAGCCCGTGGGGTTCTGGGCGGCAAGGGTGCAGGCCAGGGTCATGGCTGCAAGGAAGGACACGGTGGGGAGGTTCATGACGTTCTCGCTTTCCTTGGGTCCCGGGCCTTGGCGCTCTCCTGCGCCTCGGTCTTCCCGACCCGAGGATGAACCTAGTCGTGTGCTGCAGCTGCGGCGATTTGCCGAGGGACGTAGGTGCGAGGGGCACCATGGCCCGGGTGTTGCGCCACGGCGCTCACCGCCGCGCGCGCAGACTCTCCGGGAACGCTGCACCAGAACGCCAAGGCGCCGCCTGCAGGTGCTGCAGGCGGCGCCTTGGTGTGAGACGCGGTTGACCGGTTACTGCGGGCGGCAGTCCACCAGCTCGCAGTTGCTGATGTTGAACACCACCTGGCCCTGGGCATCGAAGCCGATGCTGCCCATCTGCATGTAGAAGTAGCCGAGGTAGCTGTTGGGCCAGGCGCGGTTCCAGCTCGCGACACCGCTGTTGTCGCTGCGCAGCTGGTGGCCCCAGATGTACTCCGTGTGGAGCATGCAGAGGCTGCCCGGCGCAACCGGCGTCGGTGCAATCTGCTGGATGCCGAAGAGGAAGCCGCAGGTGCTGCGCGGCAGCATGCCCGTACCGGTGAGCACGAGGCGCTTCGAGCCGTTGCCCGAGGGCGTCAGCGTGACCGTGAGCGTCGCGCCGCCGCAGCCTTCACCCACGCGGGTGATGGTGCAGCCGGTGCCGGATTGCGCAGCGAGGGAAGAAAGACCGAGGAGCAGCGCGAGGCTGCCGGTGAGGAATCGCATCATGGGGGGTGGTGGCAACGCGGAAGGAGCCTCGCGCTGCTCCTCGGTCTTTCTTCCCTCTCTGCGCAATCCGGCACCGGCTGCACCATCACCCGCGTGGGTGAGGGCTGCGGCGGCGCGACGCTCACGGTCACGCTGACGCCCTCGG
>JBEATZ010000373.1:0-11096 GCA_041161695.1 Planctomycetota bacterium
CTCCACGACGGAAGCAAAGGCACGGTGCCGGAGCTTCCGGGGGCGATGTGGAGAGCCCACCCTTCTTTCTGGGGCCGGCTTTCCTGCCTTGGCTCGCTGCTCGGGTGCGCTGGCAGCTGGATCGCCGCCCCGTCGCCTGCCACCATGGAGGGCTGCGATGCTTGCCGCCTCCTGCGCCCTGTTCCTGCTCCTCGCCGCCCCCCAGGAGCCCGCGAACCAAGAGGCCACCGAACTGCTCACCGCCTTCCGTGCCCTGCCGCAGGAACAGCAGAAGGTGGTGCTCGGCAACCTGGAGCGGAGGATCCAGACCTCGCCCGACGAACTCGTGCAGCGCATCAGCGGGCGGCGCAAGGGCAAGGGAGCCTACGGCACCCCCACGCCGGTCGCCGGCCACGACCCGAAGGTCTACGCCCCGGTGGCGCCCGCGCGCACGCTCGTGGCCAAGGGCACGGCCGAGTGGCAACGGGCGCGCGAGCGGTACCCGGCTCGCACTCTGCTGCCAGGGCTCACGGCAGAGGTCGCCTACGACTGGGCCACGGGCAAGCCTGCATGGCTGGGCGAGAGCGAGTCGGAGGAGGTGCGTTTCTCGAACCTCGTGCACGGCTGGATGCCGGGCGCGGACCATGCCGTGGCCCAGGTGCTCGCGACGCTGGACACCGACCCGCGGCAGCGCCTGCTCGCCGAGTGGTTCCAGCACGCCTGTGCCACGCTGCAGGGTCGCGTGTTCCAGGACATCACGCTGTACGAGGCGTGGTACTCGGGCGAACAGGTCGACGTGCCCGACGTGGATGCCATCGCCTTCGCCCGCAAGGTCCTGAAGACCGCCTCGTTCGTGAGCCCGATCCCGGACGGCCGCAGGCGCGACCGGCTCTACCAGCAGGTGCGCGACGCCGCGGTCGAGCACCGGCAGTACCGCACGCTGCGCGAGGTCGCGGCTGCCACCTTCGTGAGCGCCAACCCGCCCGTCGACCCGACCTATGCCCCGCTCATCGGCAGGTGCCACTACCTGTGGGCGAAGACCGGCTACGACCCGGATGCGTTCGGAAGGGTGCTTGCCGAGGCCGGCGACCGCAGCACGCTCCTCGAGAGCGTCGACCAGGCGCTGAAGGACGACCCTGCCGCCTCGGAGCTGCGGACGCAGGCATGGGACCAGATGGTTGCACTCGCCACCTGGCTGCGGGAGTTGGCGCGCCTCGAACTGGAGCGAGCCAGGGGCGGCGACTGACCCCGAGGCGCGGCCGGTGCTTGCGCCGGGACGGGCCTGCGGCTTGCCTGCTGCCATGAGCGCCCGCACCGCCCTCGTGCTCCCGGCCCTGTCCCTGCTCGCCGCCGCCTGCGGCACCACCCCCATCGATCGCGCGGAAGCCGAGGCGATGCTCACGGCCCAGGCCGCCTGCTGGAACCGCGGCGACCTGCCGGGATTCGTGGCCAGCTACTGGGACGGCTCCGAACTCACCTTTCTCGGCGCCAGCGGCGTGACGCGCGGCCGGGCGGACCTGCTCGCGCGCTACCAGCAGCGCTACCCCACGGCCGAGGCACGCGGCACGCTGCGGTTCACCGTGGTGGACCACCAGCCGCTCGGGGCATCGCACGCGCTGCTGCTGGGCAGGTATGAACTGGAGCGGAAGGAACCGTCCGCGGGCTGGTTCTCGCTGGTGCTTGCGCGTCAGGAAGGACGCGTGGTGATCCTGCACGACCACACGAGCGAGTCACCTCGCGAGTGAACCACGTGCGCATGGTGCACGTACGTCCGGTCGCTACGCTCTCCAGCCTTCCTTCCGACGAGGAGTCGAAGCCATGAGTGTCCCACCTGACGACGTCTCGCGCGGGTTCTCGCGCCGCAGCTTCCTCAAGGGTGCATCGGTTGCCGCAGTCGCCACCAGCGGAGCTGCCGCCAGTGCGGCCGCAGGCCCGGCGCGCCTCGCGGACGAAGCCACGCGCATCGGCCCGGGCGAGCACGAGGTCGAACTGCAGCTCAATGGCGCACCCACGAAGGTGCTGGTCGAGACGCGCACCACGCTGCTCGACGCGATCCGCGAGCGTGCCGGCCTCACCGGCGCCAAGAAGGTGTGCGACCGCGGCGGCTGCGGCGCATGCACCGTTCTCGTCGACGGGGAGGTCACCAAGTCCTGCATGATGCTGGCGATGGATGCCGTGGGCAGCGCGATCACCACGGTGGAGCAGCTGAGCGCCGATGGCGAGGTGCACCCGCTCGTGCGCAACTTCGTCGCCTGCGATGCCATGCAGTGCGGCTTCTGCACGCCGGGCATGGTGATGGCGAGCTACGCGTGCCTGCAGCGCCGCGGCAAGCCCACGCGCGAGCAGGTCCAGCGCGACCTGTCGGGCAACGTCTGCCGCTGCGGCACCTACGGCCGCATCTTCGAGGCCATCCAGCGCACGGCGCAGGGAGGTGGCAGGTGAACGGCGAAGTCGAACTGAAGATTGGCTTCGGCAACCACGCCGAGAAGCGCAAGGTGACGGTGCCCGACGGCGACGCGCCGGCGTGGGACCTCGACACGCGGCTCCGCGTGGTCGGCAGCGATGCCGACCGCGTCGACGGCCTCGCCAAGGCCACGGGTCGCGCCAAGTACACCTGGGACGTGCAGTTGCCCGGCATGCAGCATGCGTTGATCCTGCGCAGCCCGGTCGCGCGCGGCAGGCTGGTGAAGCTGCAGTACGACACGGCACGGGCCATGCCCGGCGTGAGCGCAATCGTGCGCCTCAAGGACGACGGCGCGAAGGTGCGCTTCGTGGGCGACGAGGTCGCAGCCGTCGCCGCGGCCACGCTCGCACAGGCGCGCGACGCGCTGGATGCCATCGTCGCGGAGTACGAGGTCGAGGCCCACAACGTCGAGTACCTCGACCACCCTGATGCGCCCGTGCGCGACGACACCGGGCACGTGATCGACCCGTGGCAGGCACACGAGGGCATCGACGAGGCCATGGCAGGTGCTGCCGTGACCCACGATGCCACCTACCGCACCGAGGTGCAGACCCACAGCTCGCTCGAGACGCACGGCGGGGTGGCGAAGTGGGACGGAAACGACCTGACCGTGTGGTGCTCGACGCAGGCAACCTTCGGCGTGCGCAACGAACTGGCGCAGGCCATGAAGGCGCGCGGTTACGACGTGGGCAACGTCACGGTGCTGGCCGAGTTCGTCGGCGGCGGCTTCGGCAGCAAGTTCAGCGCCGGCCGCGAGGGCTACGCGTGCTGCGCGCTCGCGCGCGAGGCCAACGCACCGGTCAAGCTGATGCTCGATCGCTTCGAGGAGCACACCTGCACCGGCAACCGTCCCGGCGCGCTCATGCAGCTCCGCGGCGCCATGGCCGCGGACGGCGCGCTGCTCGCGTGGGACTGGCGCAGCTTCGGCGGCACCGGTTTCAACGGCTCCGGCGGCGGCGTGACGTTCCCGCAGCACTACCTCGACAACGCACAGCGGCGCTCGAGCCACCGGGACCTCCCTGCCGACACCGACCCCGCGCGCCCGATGCGCGCACCGGGCTGGCCGCAGGGCTACTTCGCGGGCGAGTTGTTCCTCGACGAACTCGCGGCGAAGGCGGGCCTCGACCCGCTGGAGGTTCGCCGCACCAACGACCCGCAGGTCATCCGCGGCGAACAGTGGCTGATGGCGGCCGAGCGGTTCCGCTGGAAGGCCTCGCGCAACCCGAAGCCGGGCTCGCCCATGCCCGGCGACGATGCGCGGTGGCTGCGCGGTGTGGGCTGCGCGTCGGCCCGCTGGGGCGGCATGGGCTCGCCGGGGCGCCCTGCCCACGGCATCACCTGCCGCATCCACCAGGACGGCACCGTCGAGAGCCGCAGCGGCAGCCAGGACATTGGTACGGGACTCAAGACGGTGCTCGCCGTGCTCACCGCCGAGGAACTCGGCATCCCCGTGGACCGCGTGCGCGTGGCCGTGGGCGACACGCGCGATCCCTCGGGCCCCGCGGCCGGCGGATCGACGGTGACCCCGAGCCTGTCACCCGCAGTGCGGCACGCGGCATGGCTCGCGAAGCAGCAACTTGCCGACCTCGTCGCACAACGCCTCGGCATCCCGAGGGAACAGGTGACGTTTGCCGACGGCAAGGTGGGCGCGGGCGACCGCCAGCTCGACTTCGCCACGGCGTGCAAGCTCATCGGTCCCAACCCCATCGAGGCGCGCGGCCAGCGGTTCCCCAACAACAGCACCGCCTTCAACCAGGGCGTGTGCGGCTGCCAGTTCGCCGAGGTGCTCGTCGACAGCTGGACGGGTCTGGTGCGCGTCACGCGCATGCTGGCCATCCAGGACTGCGGCCTCGTCATCGCGAAGAAGCTCGCCGAGAGCCAGGTGCTCGGCGCGATGATCCAGGGCATGGGCTATGCGCTGCACGAACAGCGCATCCTCGACCGCAGGTCGGGGCGCATGCTCAACGGCGACTTCCTGCGCTACAAGGTGCCGGGACCGGCCGACATGCCGGAGATGGAGGTCTTGATGATGACCGTCGCCAACGGCCACACCAACACGGGCGCAGCCGGCGTGGGCGAAGCGCCGTCGGTCGCGGCGCCTGCTGCCATCGCCAACGCGGTGTTCAACGCAACGGGCGTGGCGCTGCGCCACCTGCCCATCACGCCCGACAAGGTGCTGGCCGGGCTCGCCCAGCGGAGGGGATCATGACCATGAAGCCGTTCACCCTGGTGCAGCCGCGCAGCGCCGCCGAGGCCTCGGCGTGCGCCGCGAAGCCGCAGAGCCTCCTCAAGGCAGGCGGCATCGACGTGCTCGACCGCCTCAAGGAACGCATCGATGCACCCTCGGACGTCGTCAACCTGCAGCCGCTGCGCTCCGAACTGGGCCAGTTGCTGGCCGCAGCCGACGGGTCGCTGGACGTGGGCGCGCTGGTGACCGTCGCGCGCCTCGAGAACGACGCGCTGTTCGCCACGCCCGCGCTGCGCGCGATCCAGCAGGCGGCAGCTGGGACCGCGTCGCCGCAGGTGCGCAACCGCGCGACCGTGGCAGGCAACCTGCTGCAGCTCGCGCGCTGCTGGTACCTGCGCAGCGCGGCCTTCGGCTGCCTGCACGGCAAGAAGGGCCCTGCGTGCCTCGCCATGACCGGCGAGAACCGCTACCACGCAGTCATCGGCTACCAGGACTGCGTGCGCGTGCACCCGTCCAACCTCGCACCGGCGCTCCTCGCACTCGATGCGGAGTTCACGACGGTACGCGGCGATGCCGTGCGCCGCCGCAGGCTCGTCGAGCTGTTCCCGGCCGAACCCAAGGCCCTGGCCGAGGAACACACCCTGGAGCCGGGCGAGGTCGTCACCGCCATCCACCTCGCGCGCCAGCCCGAGGGCAGCCGCTCCGCGTACAAGGAGTCGCGCGAGAAGGCTGCATTCGACTGGTCCACCACCGCGGCTGCCGTGTGGGTGCGGATGGACGGCAAGGTGATCCGCGACGCGCGCATCGTGCTGGGCGCCGTCGCCCCGGTGCCGCTGGCTCGTCCCGAGGCCGCGCAGCTGCTGGTGGGCAAGGAGCCGACCGACGCACTCTTCCTGGCGGTCGCCGATGCTGCGTACGCGGATGCCGCGCCGCTGGCGCAGAACCAGTACAAGGTGCCGGTCGGCAAGGCCGTGCTGCGCGAGGCGCTGCACGAGTGCACGAGGTGATGCCATGACGAACTCCCGTCCAGTCACGCACAACGACCTGGTGCCCCGCGGCCTGTGCCCGCACCTGCTGATGAAGCAGCTCCTCACCCACTCGATGGACGACCGCGTCTCCACCGAGCGCAAGTGGCCGGGCGACGGCCACTACTGGTGCGCGAAGACCTGCGGCGTGGTCGGCCCGGACGACGAGGTCGTCAACCCGGGCGCGTGCCTGCCGGGCAGGCCTTGCCACGGCGGCGCCGTCGAGGCCTGAGCCCCGGGCGCGCGCCGTGGCGTGCGCTCACTTGCCGAGCCAGCGCTGCAGGATGCGCCACTCGTACTCGCGGTGGTGCACGTTCACCTCCTGGGTCAGGCCGTGGCGCGACCGGGGGTAGAACATGACCTCGAAGTTCTGCTTGCCGGCGGTCTGCAGCGCCCACAGCAGCTGCATGGCGTTCTGCAGGTGCACGTTGTCGTCCATGGTGCCGTGCACGATCACGAGGTGGGCATTGGGGTTGAGGCTCTTGGCGTTGCGGATCACCGAGGTGGCCTCGTAGCCCTTCTGGTTCTCCTGCGGCGTGCGCATGTAGCGCTCGGTGTAGATCGTGTCGTACAGGCGCCAGTCGTAGACGCCGGCACCCGCGAACCCGAGGGAGAACTTCGTGCTGTTGGTGAGCGCGTAGGCGGCCATGAACCCGCCGTAGCTCCAGCCCTGGATCGCAACCTTCTCGGGGTCGCCGCTGCGGTTCTTCAGCACCCAGTCGACCGCGTCCTCGAGGTCGCGCAGTTCGACCACGCCGAGCTGCTGGTAGCAGGCGCCCGTGAACTTCTGGCCGCGGTTGCTGGCCGAGCGCACGTTGACCTGCAGCACGATCATGCCCTCGTGGCCGAGCAACTGGTTGTAGGTGCTCGCGGACCAACTGTCGCGGACGGTGGGCGCATCGGGCCCCGAGTACGTCGGCAGGAAGACCGGCCACTTGCGCGCGGGGTCGAAGCCGCGGGGCAGCTGGACCGATGCATCGAGCTCGATGCCGTCGCGCGTGGGGATGCTCACGCGCTCGCGCTGCAGGAACCCGTACTTGGCCGCACCGTCGCCCATGGCGGCCTTGCCGATGTCGGCGCGCACGACCTTCCCGTCCCTGCCGTCGACGACGTGCACCGCGGGCAGTGCATCCATCGCGGAGACCCGGTCGAGGAAGAAGGTGCGGTCCTTGTTCCAGTCGATGGCGTGGCTGCCCGCACCCTGCGTCAGGCGCACGAGCCCCGAGCCGTCGAAGGCCACGCGGTAGTGGTTGCGACCCGTCGCACCGTCCTTCGTGCCCTCGAACCACACCAGTTGCCGCTCCTCGTCGACGTGCTCGACGCTGCGCACCTGCCACTCGCCGCTGGTCACGGTCGACGCGAGCTTCACGCCCTCGCCGTCGCGCACGTAGCGATGGAGGTGGTTGAAGCCGGTGCGCTCGCTGAGCCACAGGAACGACCCGTCGGCGAGCCAGCGCGGCGACTCGGGCCGGTTGACCCACGTGTCGGAACGCTCCTCGATCCAGGTGACGGGCTTGCCCGTCGCCGGGTCGACGGCGCACAGCTTCGCCCAGGTCTGGATGCGGTCCTGCACCGTCATGAGCATCAGGCTGCCGTCCGGCGTCCAGTCGACGCGCATGACGAGGCAGTCCGCGGGGAAGCCCGACATGTCGACGCTCGCGACCGTGCGCGCCTTGACGTCCGCGACGGACATGCGCGCGAACGGGTTGGGGTCGCCGGCCTTGGGGTAGTTGGTGACCTCGGTCTCGACGTTCCGTTCCTTGGTGAGGAAGCCGTTCGGCACGTGGTTCACCACCGTGAACTCGCGCACCTGCGACTCGTCGAGGGTCAGGAAGGCGACCTTGCGCGAGTCGGGGCTCCACCAGTGACCCTGGAAGTCACCGCGCCCGTAGATCTCCTCCTGGTAGACCCAGTCGAGCACGCCGTGCAGCAGTTCGCTGGATCCATCCGTGGTGACCTGCCAGCGCTCCTTGCTGGCGACGTCCACGACCACGAGGTTCTGGTCCTCCACGAAACTCACTGCACTGGCATCGGGGCTGACGTGCACTTCCTCGACGCGCCCCTTCACCGGCACCAGTTCGACCGAGTCGCCGGAGGCGCCGCGGCCGCCGCCGAACACGAGCTTGCCGTTGCGCAGCGTCGCGCGCCTGGGCGCGCCGGGCGCGGGCTTCTCCTCTGCTGCAGCCGGCTGCGGCCTCGGCTCCAGCACTTCCTGCGTCGCGGGATCGAACCACCGCTTCTTGCCGCCCTCGGTGAACTCGACGTGGACGCGGTCCCAGGCCCAGCCCACGGGCGGAGCATTGACCGTCCAGCGGATCGGCTTGCGCAGGTCGTCCCAGGTGAGCTTCTCGGTGGCAGCAGGGGCCTCGGCCTGCTGGGCCAGCGCGAGTCCGGGAAGCAGGGCGAACAACAGGAACAGCGGGGTCTGGTTCATGGCGTGGATCGAGGAATGCGGCAGTCCCTGCCGCGCGGGCGGGATCCTACCCAGAGCCGCGGCGACGGGCTGCGCCCGTCGGCGAGAAGTCGGATGGACGCCACGGCCGTGGGAGGCCGTGCCCGGATCTGCTTGCCGGCCCGGGGGCGAGCCGCCACCATCCTGCCCCCCGCACCCACCACGCCATGACCACGATCCAAGCCATCCTCGATGCCGCAAAGGCATGCACCAACGGCGGCGACTTCGACGCCACGGTCGCAGTCCTCCACGACGCCAAGTCCATCGACCTCCCCATGCTGCGCGACGCACTGGCGGCAGGACGCGCCATCGACAACCGCTTCGACGGCACGCTGTCGCTGCTGCCTGCGCCCGCGGTGGCAGGCGGCAGGCTGGTGGTGTCGCCCACCGGTCCGATCGGGCGCGACCACGACGACGTGCGACGCTTCGCCGATGCCGCGGCGAAGGGCATCCGCCGCGCCCGCGACGCCGGTGCGAAGCGCATCGCGCTGCTGGTGCAGGCTCCGCCCGCGGATCCGCGCCACAACCATGCGCTGCGGGTGGCCGCACTCGGCGCACTGGGCGCGCTGTGGGAACCGCTCGAGGCCCGCGAGGCACTCGGCGCCAAGGCAGCCGAACCGGTCGAGTTCGTCGGCATCGGCGCCCTCGGCGGCAAGTTCGACGAGTCCGATGCCCGCTGGGTCGCCGCCACGGACGGTGGCTTGCGCGTGGCCAAGGACCTGTGCGGCACCGAGCCCGAGCGCATGGCGCCGCCGAAGTTCGCCGCCTACGTGAAGCAGGCCTTCCGCGGCCTGCCCGTGAAGGTCACCGTGGTCGACGCGCCTGCCGTCCTGCAGAAGGGCTATCCGCTCCTCAGCGCCGTGGCGCGCGCCTCGCTGGAGGTCGCCCGCCACAAGCCCTGTGTCGTGCGCCTCGAGTACGCACCCAAGGCCAAGGCCGCGCGCACCCTGCTGCTCGCGGGCAAGGGACTCACCTACGACACCGGCGGCGCCGACCTGAAGACGGGCGGCGTGATGGCGGGCATGAGCCGCGACAAGGGCGGCGCGGCTGCCGTTGCCGGCCTCGTGTGGACCGCGGCGAAGCTCGGCCTGCCCGTGAAGCTGGTTGCCGAGCTGGGCGTCGTGCGCAACAGCATCGGCGCCGAGGCGTTCGTGACCGACGAGATCATCACCAGCCATGCAGGCGTGCGCGTGCGCATCGGCAACACCGATGCCGAGGGTCGCCTCGTGCTGGCCGACCTGCTCTCCAACCTGCGCGTGCGCGCCCTCAAGGAGAAGCACCCCATGCTGTTCTCGGTGGCCACGCTCACCGGCCATGCCGGCCGCGCCGTGGGCCCGTACAACATCGCCCTCGACAACGGCCCGGCCGCCGCCCACTCGGTCGCCACGATGCTGTCCGCCATGGGCGATGCCTGGGGCGACCCGTTCGAGGTGTCGCGCCTGCGCCGCGAGGACTACGACTTCGTGCAGCCGCGCAGCAAGGCCGACGACGTGCTGTCCTGCAACAACCTGCCGAGCTCCGGCACCGCGCGCGGCCACCAGTTCCCGATGGCGTTCCTCGCCATCGCCGCGGGCCTCACCGCACACGGCAGCGACGCGAAGCAGCCACTGCCCTTCACGCACATCGACATCGGCGGCAGCGCCACCGAGGGCGGCGACTGGCAGCACGGCCGCCCCACCGGCAGGCCGCTCGTTGCCATGCTGCAGGCGCTGTGCAGCTGAGCCGCGGCATGTCGTCGCCACTCGACCTGCACGCGATCCGCGCGCAGTTCCCGGGCCTCGCGCGGACGGTGGCGGGTCAGCAGGCGCTGTTCCTCGACGGCCCCGCGGGCAGCCAGGTGCCGCGCTGCGTGGCCGATGCGGTGCACGACGTCATGCTGCACCACAACGCCAACCACGGCGGGTCGTTCGCAACCTCGGTGGAGACCGATGCCATGGTGGATCGGGCCCGGGCTGCATGCGCCACCTTCGTCGGCGGCAGTGCCGACGAGGTCGTGTTCGGGCCCAACATGACGACCCTGACGTTCCAGCTGTCGCGCGCCCTCGCGCGCACCTGGCAGCCGGGTGACGAGGTCGTCGTGACCGCATCGGACCACGATGCCAACGTGACGCCCTGGGTGCTCGCGGCGCGGGACGCAGGCGCGGTGGTGCGCACGGTGCCGCTCGCCCGCGACGAAGCGGGACTCGACCTCGAGGCCCTGGCGGCGCTGCTGTCACCGCGCACGCGCCTCGTGGCCGTGGGTGCCTGCTCCAACCTGAGCGGCACCGTGCACGACGTCGCACGCATCTGTGCCATGGCGCGTGCCGCAGGCGCACTCACGTACGTGGACGCCGTGCACTGGGCTCCCCACTTCCGCACCGACGTGCGCGCGTGGGGCTGCGACTTCCTCGCCTGTTCGGCCTACAAGTTCTTCGGCCCCCACGTGGGCATCCTGTGGGGCCGGCGCGAGTTGCTCGCGCGGCTCGAGCCCTACAAGGTGCGGCCCGCTGCCGACGAGGGCCCCGAGCGCTGGCAGCAGGGCACGGCCAACTTTGCGTGCATCGCGGGCACGCTGGCGGCCGTCGAGTACCTCGCATCGCTGGGCGGCGCGGGAGACCTTGCCGCACGCCTCGACGCAGCCTTCGCGCGCATCTGCGCGCACGAGACGGATCTCGCCCGGCGCATGCTGGAGGGACTCGGCCGCATCGACGGCGTGGGGATCCTCGGCGTCACCAACCCGGCGCGAGCCCACGCGCGCGCAGCCACCTTCTCCTTCACCCATCCTGCCGCGAGACCTGCCGTGCTCGCACAGCGGCTCGCCGATGCCGGCGTGTTCTGCTGGTCCGGCAACAGCTACGCACTCAACCTGTCGCAGGCGCTGGGCCTCGAGCCCCACGGCGTGCTGCGCGTGGGCCTGCTGCACTACCACACGGCAGCCGAGGTGGAGCGGTTCCTCGCCCTGCTGCCTGGCCTGCTGCACGCCTGAGCCGCAACCCCGCACCTCCGCAC
>JBEATZ010000374.1:0-7109 GCA_041161695.1 Planctomycetota bacterium
CCTGCAGGCTCCAGCGCAACGGCAGGTCCTTGCGGTCCTGTTCGATGCGCACCGTGGCAGCCGTGCTGCCGCCTGCAGGCGACAACTCGGTCCAGGTCTGCGCGGACTCGGGCGCCAGCACCGCCAGTGCATCGCGCAGCGCATCCCCGCAGGGCAGTCCCTGCACGCGGGCCAGCATGCGCAGGTGGGGGTGGTCTGCGTCCTCGGGCTGGAAGTGGCCGAGGTCGCCCACGACCTCCACGGTGGCCTCGCCGTGCCTGCCGGTCACCTGTACGCGCACCCCGTCGTTGCGGGCGAGGATCGACCCGCGCACGTCCTGCACCGGCAGCGGGAACCGCGCCCAGCGCACCTCGGCACCGAGCGGCTGGATCCGTGCCTGCCACCTGCCCGGGATCTCGGACTCGGGCCGGACGCGCACGCTCACTGCGGCGCTGCCGCTGGGCTGCCAGTCGTCGTACAGCCTGCCCTCGTCGCGCAGCAGGCTCGCGAGGGCCTCCCGGAGTGCCGGCGTGAATCGGATGGTCTCCGCGTCGATGTCGACGGAGACGACGTCGTCGCCATCTCGGACCATCTGCACGCGGCCCGAGACGTCGATGCTCCCGCCGCCAGCCGACTCGGTCACCTGTGCACGGATGCCGAGGAGCTGGATGTCCCGGTTGCGGAGGCGCACGCGACCATCCACGTCGGTGAGCGGCAGCGGGAATCCCGTGCGGCGCTCGCGGCCGAAGCCGTGGTAGGCGAGGTCGGCATCGCGGACGTGCAGGTCGAGTTCGACGACCTCGTCGTCCGCGCCCGGGTGCTGCACGAACAAGTCGAGGTCTGCCGTGCCCTGCGTGGGCTGCAGGGCCGCGACGACGCTGGCGCCGGCAGGGAACGAGCGCAGTGCCTCGACCATCTGGTCGTCGATGCGCAAGTCCCGCCCGCGGGCGCCGACGGTGATGCGCGGCTCCGTGAAGAGGGACCTGACCTCACCGGTGGCCACCAGTTCGCCGAGTTCGCCGCCGCGCTCGATGCGGAAGCGCGCGGTGCCGTCCTCGCGCGTGTCGCCGGCCACGTGCACGGTTGCGCCGCGCACGGGGTAGGGGATCGCGGGGATCTCGCACGCGACCTCGCTGAGCCTGCTGTCGAAGCCCGCAGTCACGGTGCCCGTGGCGAGTTCCAGCCAGAGGTCGAATGCATCGAGGTGCGCGCCGATGCCAGCGACCGGCAGCCCGTTGCCGAGGAAGGGCCGCAGCCGGGCGAGCAGGTCGGCATCGACCACGAGGCCGGTCGCGCCTGCCGACAGCCTCGCGCGCTCCAGGTCCGTGCTCGCCGCCCCGGCCAGCTGCAGTTCGAGGCCGAGGTTCGCGAGGCGGATGCTGCCGCCGAGCTGCAGCCCTGCAGGACCCTCGCCGCGACCCGCCACGGCGAAGTCGATGCGGTCGAAGTCGAGCACCGGCAGGTCGCGGCTCACCGCGATGCGCGCACTCCCGCGTCGCACCTCGATGGGCGGAACCGTGGCGCCGGAGCCGGTGCCGTCACCACGCGGGCGCAGCAGTTGTTCGACGGTCGGCATCCGTCCGTCGGCGATGTCGAGGTCCAGCGCGATCCCGTCGACCAGCACCGAGTGCACGGAGACCACGTCGCCGCGGGGAGAAGTTGCCACCGTGACCGTGAGCGTGTCGATGGAAGCCAGGGCAACGCCGCGGCGCTCGGGATCCATCAGCCTGAGGCCCTCGAGCTCGACGGACCCCTTCGCGAGGTCCACGGAGGCGCCATCGAGGTCGAACTCGCAGGCGAACACGCGCTCCAGCAGCGATCGCGCGAGGTGGGTGGTCGCGCCGCTGCGCTGCAGCACGAACCACGATGTCGCCACGAGCACGGCGAGCAGCAGGGTGGTCAGCAGGAGGATGCGGCGCCAGCTCACGTTCTTGGTCCTGTCGGGCGATGCAGTGTAGCGACCCGAGCACGTGCACGGACGTGCTCGCGACCCATTTCCAAAACGCCGAGATTCGCCGATTGGAGGCCGAACTCCGCAGGAAAAGGCATTGACTCCCGTTGCGTGTCAGCTTCAATCGCTCGCGGTCAAGCGCTCGGACGCGTGTCCGGGGCTTTCCGCAACTAGGCATCACAAGGATCGATTCCCATGGCCGCAAAGAAGACCGCCAAGGCTGGCAAGAAGGCCGCCGCCGGCGACAGCATGATCATCAGCAAGTCGCGCACCAAGGCAGCCGCCAAGAAGTGCAACGTGAGCTCCGATTTCTACGGCGCGCTGGACGCCACGGTTCGTGGCCTCATCGCCAAGGCCGAGGTTCGCGCCAGCGAGAACGGTCGCAAGACCCTGCGTCCCCAGGACCTCTGATCCGGGGTTCCCGGCACCGGATGGCGCCCTCGCGGGCGCGGTCTGGAGGTCGTGGACGAAAGGCCCGCGCGCAAGCGCGGGCCTTTTCGTTGGTGGGGCAGTTTCCTGCAGTTGCTGCAGGGCGGTGGGGTCAGGCGCGCGGTTCGTCCGCGTAGGTGCCCATCAGGTACAGCGGCTCGAGGTCCGCTGCCGCGTGCTCCCCGAGGCGCAGCCTGCGGTCGAACAGCGTGGCTGCATCGACCGGTTCGGGGGCGAGCAGGCGCAGGTTCCGTTCGCGCGCTGCCTGCTGCAGTTCCCCGTGCAATGCCATGTCCGCGATGACCACCGAGCCCGCGGCCAGGGATGCAAGGGCCTCGGCGGGCGGCAGGGCGTGCGGCTGGGAACGAGGCTCGATGTGGTCCGTGCCGACGTGCAGCGACTGCGCGTGCCAGCGGCCGCGCCGTGCGTCGAGCAGCACGTGGACCGTGGAGCCATCGAGGGCATGGCGAGTTGCGCTCGCGCATGCCATGAGTTCGAGGCTGGTGGCGGCGAGCAGCCTGACGCCTGCCTCGCGGTGCAGGAAGCGCGCAAGCGTGACCGCGACCCGCAGTCCCACGTAGGAGCCGGGGCCGAGGTCGATGCGCACCTCGGCGAGCGACTGTGGCGCGATGCCCGCGGCGCGGCAGAGCGCCACGGCATGCGCCGGGAGGTCGGCCCGGCTGCCCGGGACGGGGGCGTCCACCACGACCTGGTCGCCGTGGCGCAGGGCAACGCTGAACGGCCACGGGCCCGAGCAGCGGCTGGCGCAGAGGGCGAGGACCGGGCCGCCGGCCATCAGGCCAGTTCCCGGCGGATCGTGTCCGCAAGGCCCTCGGCGAGCTCGCGCACCAGGGACTCCTCCGGTCCCTCGACCATCACGCGGCACAGCGGTTCGGTGCCCGAGTAGCGCAGCACGAGCCTGCCGTCCGCACCGAGTCGCTGCTCGACCTCGCGGCTGTGCGTGGCGATGGCAGGTATCGCGGCGAGGTCGGGCTTGCGGGCGACCTGCACGTTCACGAGCACCTGGGGGAAGCGACGGAAGGACGAGAAGGCCTTGGCGAAGCCCGACTGCAGCACTCCGGGCAGCGCCAGCAGGCGGAGGGACGTGAAGAGCGCGTCACCGATGATGCGCCCGTCCTCGGCGAAGAGGATGTGCCCGGACTGCTCGCCGCCGAGCGTGTAGCCGTGTTGGCGCATCGCCTGCGTCACGTTGCGGTCGCCCACGGGGGTGACCTCCATCCGGATGCCTTCCTTCGCGAGGGCGCGCTGGAGGCCGAGGTTGCTCATCACCGTGGCAACCACGGTGTCCTTGGCGAGGCGTTTCTGCCGGTGGAGCAGGGAGCCGAACAGGCAGAGTTGCTCGTCGCCATCGCGCACGATCCCCGTCTCGTCCGCGAACATGCTGCGGTCGCCGTCGCCGTCGAGGCAGATGCCGAGCGTCGCGCCGTGCGCCATCACCTCGGCTGCGCATGCCTCCGGGTGGGTCGCGCCCACGCCCTCGTTGATGTTGCTGCCGTCGGGCTCGCAGGCAACCTCGATCACCTCCGCGCCGAAGGCGCGCAGCACGCGCGGGGCGATGCGCGACCCGCCGCCGTGGGCTGCATCGAGGCAGATCTTCACGCCCGTGAGGTCGAGGTCGGAGAAGGTGTTGACGAGGTGTTCCTCGTAGGCGCCCACCAGTTCCTCCTCCCAGCGGATGCGCGGCGTGCGCACCTCCTCGGGGCGGACCACCATGGCGAGGCGCTCGATCTCGCGCTCCTCCTCGTCCGCGAGCTTGGTGCCGTCGTGACCGAAGATCTTGATGCCGTTGTCGTGCGCCGGGTTGTGGGAGGCGCTGATCATCACGCCCGCGGTGAACGGCAGCACGCGCGTGAGGTGGGCGAGGGCCGGCGTCGTGACGAGGCCCACGTCGGTGACGCTCACGTCGGCCGCAGAGAGGCCCTGGGCCAGGCACTCGAGGATCCACCCTGCGGACTCGCGGCCGTCGTTGCCGACGAGCACGCGCTGCTGGTCGCCGCCGCGACGCTGGAGCAGGACGCCCAGGGCGCTGCCCACGCGACGGAGCGTCTCGGTGTCCATCGGGGCGTGGCCGGCTCGGCCGCGCAGGCCGTCGGTCCCGAAACGGAAGGCGGCGAAGGAATCGCTCATGGGGTCTTCTTCTCCAGCGCGACCAGCACCGACTCGGCAAGCCCGTAGTTGGACCGGTCGACCGTGGCGCTCAGCGGACCGAGCAACTCGAGGCGTGCCGGCTCCAGGATCTCGTTGCCGTATGCCTGGTCCTCGCGGGGCGGGATCCAGACGGCGATGCGGAGGTGCTGCCTCGCCCACGCCGCGCGCTGCTGCTCGTCGAGGGGCTCGAGGCTCGACTGCAACTGCCCGCCGGCACGGATGCGCACGGTCATGGTCTCGTTGCGCGGCTCGTAGCGGAAACCGAGCCCTCGTGGCAGCGACAGCGAGTCGACGCGCACCGGCAACTCGAGCGTGTACTCGCGCAGGTCAGGTGCGATCTCGAGCGTCAGGTTCGGCTGCGTGTCGGCCTTGAGCGCGGTCTCGGTCGTGTTGAGCGCCAGCCTGAGGGTCACCTGCCTCGATCCCGGGGCGGGATCGAGGGCCGCGCGGAACGGCTTCTTGCCCTGTCCCGGGAAGGCATCCAGCAGGCTCTTCGGCCCGCTGATGCGGACCGTGTCGGGGCTGAACCGCGCCGTGTCCATGCGCAGCCGCCGCAGCACCTCGGCACGCTGGGCCTGCTCGCTGGGCTCGAACTCGACGAGTTCCGTGCCCAGCGTGGTCGAGCGCGAGTCGGTGGCCTCCAGCTCGAGGCGCACGCTGCCGGGGCTCATCGTCCGCGGCAGTTCCTCGAACAGCGGGTCGCCGCCGAGTTCCACCGCCGAGAACTCACGGCCGGTGGTGGTGCGCCAGTCGGACTCCGGGAAGGGACCGACCTGCAGGGAGAGCGGCCTGCGCATGAGCTCCGTCACCTGGTGGCGCTTGCCCTTCACCGTGACCGTGATGGCGTCGATGGACTCGTTGTTGCCGGCGTTCCTCACGTCCTTGCAGTTGACGGACTTGAGCGGCAGCAGCACGACGATGCGGCCCTTCCCCGTGGCCGGCGGCAGGGCGCGCAGTTCCTCGACGTCGACGACCTCCACCGGCAGGGTGAAGTCGTGGGAGGTGCGCACCTGGCTGTCGAGGTAGAACCACAGCGCGATGGCCAGCAGGATCGCCGCGAGCTTGCGCAGCGGGTCCGCGGTCACGACGGCCCAGAAGGAGGCGCGCTTGCGTTGCTCGAGGTTCGGTTGCGCCATCGGGGGTCAGGCCTTGCGGAGCAGTTGGTTGAGTTGCCTCTCGACCTCTTCCATCGAGAGGGCGGTGTGCAGCTTGCCGCCGTGGGCGAGCGACACGTTGCCGGTCTCCTCGGAGACGACGATCGAGACCGCGTCGGTTTCCTCGGCGAGGCCCAGCGCGGCGCGATGGCGCGTGCCGAGCCGCTTGTCGAGCTCGGGGTTCTGGCTCAGGGGCAGCAGGCAGGACGCGCTCACGATGCGGTCCTTGCGCACGATCACCGCGCCGTCGTGCATCACGCTCTTCGGGTAGAAGATCGACTCCATCAGGTAGGAGTTCACGTCGGCATCCATCTTGATGCCCGTGTCCGCGTAGGTCGTGAGAGAAGCCTCGCGTTCGATCGAGATGAGCGCACCGATGCGCTGGCGGCTGAGCCTCGCGACGGTGAGCAGCAGCCTGTGCACCACCTTGGACTCGCCACGGAAGAAGCGGCCGAAGATGGGGGAGTCGCCGAGCCTGACGATGGCCCTGCGGATCTCCGGGTGGAACACCACGATGAGGCCGATGACCACCGACTGGGCGATGGTGTCGAACAACTGGGCGAGGCGCGACAGGTCCAGCGTCTGGATCAGCACCACGAAGACGCTGATGCCGGTGACGAGGATCAGGGCGAGTCCGCGCACCACGCCGGAGCCCCTGGTCTCGCGCAGGAAGCGGAGCACGAGGTAGATGAGGACGGCAAACACCGTCACCTCGATGGCCATCTTCAGCAGCTCGACCGGTTCGCCCATGCTCTGGGCGCATGATTAGCTGGCCGGCGTGCTCTGCGCCAGTGTGGCCGCCCTCACTGGGCAGGTTGCTGCTGCGTGAGGCAGTGGATCGATCCGAGCCCCCAGATCAGCTCGGTGCAGTCGATGCCCACGACCTTGCGGCTGCGGCCCACGGCCTGCTGCAGGATCCCGAGGGCCGCGGTGTCGCGCTTGCGGTTGCCGTAGGTGGGCACCAGCAACGCCCCGTTCACGAAGTAGAAGTTGGCGTAGGTGGCCGGGAGTCGCTGGCCCTCGTTCTCGATCCGACCGGGCATGGGCAGGGTCAGGATGTCGAAGTGCCTGCCCTCCTGGTCCTTCGCCAGCTGCAGGCGGCGCAGGTTGTCCTGCAGGATGCGGTGGTTCTCGTCCCGCGGGTCCTCCTCGACGGTCGTCACGATGGTGCGCTCGTCGACGAAGCGGGCCAGGTCGTCGATGTGGCCGTCGGTGTCGTCGCCCACGATGCCCTCGCCCAGCCAGAGCACGTGGCGCTGGCCGTAGTAGTCCTTCAGGAACCGCTCCACCTGCCTGCGGTCGAGGTGCGGGTTGCGGTTCGGGTTGAGCAGGCAGGCCTCGCTGGTCATCACGGTGCCGGCCCCGTTGAACTCGACGGAACCGCCTTCCATGACCACGCTGTGGCCCCTGTGCACCGGGTGGAACAC
>JBEATZ010000379.1:0-6539 GCA_041161695.1 Planctomycetota bacterium
CCCGGGAAGCGGCTGGCCACCGCCGCACCGGGCGGGGTCCTGGATGCGTGCCGTGGTGGCCGATCCGGTCCCACGACTGTTGCGCGGGCCCATTCCTCCCCGAACCGCGGGGCGCGGCGGCTCAGGCGTCCGGCTTGCGCTTGCAGCCCGCGGGGGCGTCGCTCGTGCCGCAGCTCGGCTGGCAACCGCCGCCGGGTGCGTCCTTCTTGCTGCCCTCGGTCCACGAACTGGACCGGTAGTCCGTCTCGTAGAAGCCGGAGCCCTTGAAGATCACGCCAGCACCCGCGCCGATCAGGCGCTGCAGTGCGTTCTTGCCGCACTCGGGGCACTTGCGCAGTGCCTTGGCGGTCATGCTCTGGAACTCCTCGAAGCGGTGTCCGCAGCCGTCGCAGAGGTAGTCGTAGGTGGGCATGGCGTTGCTCAGGATGCGTTCGGGGTGGGTGCGGAGGATACCCGGACGCGGCTGAAGCGCAGCACCCGGTCGCCGAGCATGTAGCCGGGCTGCAGGACCTCGAGCACCTGGTTCGGCCCCACGTCGGTGCGCGGCTCGACGGCCACGGCCTCGTGAACGCCCGGGTCGAAGGGGGTGTTTGCAGCGGCGATCTCGCGGAGACCGTGCTTCTCGAGCGCCGCCTGCAGCAGCATGTGCACCATCCGGATGCCCTCGGCGATGACCTTGGGATCCTGGCCGTTGCTCTGGGTGATGCTCTGCAGCGCGAGGGCGAAGTTGTCGAGCACCGGCAGCAGTTCGCCTGCCAGTCCCTCGAGGGAGCGTTTGCGCGCCTCCTCGACCTCGAGCCGCTGGCGCCTGCGCATGTTCTGCACGTCGGCAAGCGTCCGGTTGAGCTGGTCCTGCAGTTGGTCGCGCTCCTCGCGCAGTTTCTGCATCTCGATGCCGTGGTCGGCCGCGGGTTCGCCGCCGGCCGGTTCCTTCGAGGTCGGGTCCTGTTGGGGTTCGTTCACGAGAAGATGTCCTTCACCTTTTCGAAGATGCCCTTCTTGCCGTTGCGCTTCCTGCGGCCCTCGTCGAGGTCGTCGAACTTCTTGAGCAGTTCCTCCTGCTCGGCGCTGACCTTCTTGGGCACGTCGACCTGCACCTGCACGACGAGGTTGCCCTTGCCGTGGCCGTCGCCGCGCGAGAGGCCGTGGTTGCGGATGCGGATGCGTTCGCCCGGCTGCGTGCCCGCCGGGATCTTGAGCACGACCTCCTCGCCACTGATCGTGCGGATGTCGAACTCGTCGCCGAGGACGGCCTGGCGGTAGCTGATGCGCACGAGGGTGTAGAGGTCGTCGCCGTGGCGCTCGAAGACGTCGTGAGCACTGACGTGGATGACCACCACGAGGTCGCCTGGCGGGCCACCGCCCTCTCCTGCCTCACCTTGGCCGCGGAGGCGCTCGACGTGTCCCTCCTCGATGCCGGGCGGGATGGTGATCGTGATGGGGGAGGCCTTCGGGACCCTGCCGCTGCCGCGGCACTTGGTGCACGGGTCGGTGACGATCTCGCCTGCGCCGCTGCACTCGGGGCAGATCGAGCGCATCTGCACGAAGCCATGGTTGCGGATCACCTCGCCGCGGCCGCGGCACGTGGTGCACTGCTTGCGCGCGGCCTTGTTCTTCGCGCCACTGCCCTCGCAGCTCGCGCACGTCTCCTGACGGCGGATCTCGAGGGTCTTCTTGGTGCCGGTGGCGACCTCCTCGAGCGTGAGTTCGAGGTCGACCTTGAGGCTCGCGCCCCTGCGGCCACGGCCGCCGCCGCCACCGCCGAAGAACTGCTCGAAGAACGAGCCGCCCCGGCCGCCGAAGAGGTCGCCGAACGCGGAGAAGATGTCCTCGGCGTTCGCGAAGCCGCCCGCGCCGCCGTTCCCGTCCACGCCGGCGTGGCCGAACTGGTCGTAGCGGGAGCGCTTCTCCTTGTCGGAGAGCACGGCATAGGCCTCTGCCGCGTCCTTGAACCGCTTCTCGGCCTCGGCGTTGCCGGGGTTGCGGTCGGGATGGTTCTCCAGCGCGAGCTTGCGGTAGGCCTTCTTGATCGAGTCCTCGTCCGCGCCCTTGGGCACGCCCAGGATCTCGTAGTAGTCGCGCTTTCCAGCCATCGGGAACCTCGGGCTCCCCGTCGCGCGGCGCGTGCCGCACGACCGGGGCGTTGCGTCAGCGGATCGAACCCTCGACCGACTTCTTCTCGTCGCCGAGCGAGGTCACGAGGGTGTTCGTGGTGAGCATCAGGCCGCTGATGCTCGCCGCGTTCTGCAGGGCCGTGCGGACCACCTTGGTGGGGTCCACGATGCCCGCCTTGAACATGTCGACCCACTCGCCGGTGAGGGCGTTGAAGCCCTCGTTCGGCTTGCGCGACAGTGCCTCGTCGACGACCACCGAGCCGTCCTCGCCGGCGTTGTCGGCGATCTGGCGCATGGGGGCCGTGCAGGCGCGGCGGACGATCTCCACCCCGAACTGGCGGTCACCCTTCACCTTGAGGCCGTCGAGCACCTTGGAGGCGCGCAGCAGGGCCACGCCGCCGCCGGGGACGATGCCCTCCTCGACGGCTGCCTTGGTTGCATTGAGGGCGTCCTCGATGCGCTGCTTCTTCTGCTTCATGTCGGCTTCCGTCATCGCGCCGGAGCGGATGATGGCGACGCCGCCGGTCAGCTTGGCGAGGCGCTCCTGGAGCTTCTCACGGTCGTAGTCCGAGGTCGTCTTCTCGATCTGCGTGCGGATGCTCTCCGCGCGCTTCTCGATCTCGGACTTCTTGCCCGCACCGCCGATGAGGGTGGTGTGGTCCTTGGTCATGCGCACCTTGGAGGCGCTGCCCAGCATGTCCACCGTGACGCTCTCGAGCTTGATGCCGAGGTCCTCACTGATGCACTGGCCGCCGGTCAGGATCGCGATGTCCTGCAGGATCGCCTTGCGACGGTCGCCGAAGCCGGGGGCCTTGGCCGCCGCGACGTTGAGCACGCCCTTGAGGCGGTTGACCACCAGCGCGGCGAGCGCCTCGGACTCGACGTCCTCGGCGATGATGAGCAGCGGCTTGCCGGTGCGGCTCACCTGCTCCAGCACGGGGACCAGTTCGCGCACGGAGCTGATCTTCTTCTCGCAGATCAGGATCTTCGCGTCGTCGAACAGGGTCTCCATCGCCTTCGCGTCGGTGATGAAGTAGGGCGAGATGTAGCCCTTGTCGAACTGCATGCCGTCGACGTGCTCGAGCTCCGTGGAGGCGCTCTTGCCCTCCTCGACGGTCACGACGCCCTCCTGGCCGACCTTCGTCATGGCGTCGGCGAGCAGGTTGCCGATCTCCATGTCGTTGTTGGCGGAGATGGCGCCGACCTGGGCGATCTCGTCGCGGTTCTTCGCGTTGATCTTCTTGCTCATCCGGCCGAGCTCCTCGACGATCGCCGCGACGGCGGCATCGATGCCGCTGCGCAGGTCGTTGGGGTCGACGCCGGAGATGAGGAAGCGCTGACCCTGGGTCAGGATCGCCTCGGCGAGCACGGTGGCCGACGTGGTGCCGTCACCGGCCACGTCGTTCGTCTTCGAGGCCACCTCGCGCACGAGCTTGGCGCCCATGTTCTCGAAGGGGTCCTCGAGTTCGACCTCCTTGGCGACCGTGACGCCGTCCTTGGTGACCTGCGGGCCGCCGAAGGACTTCTCGATGATCACGTTCTTGCCAGCGGGGCCGAGGGTCACCTTGACCGCGCGAGCCAGCTTCTGAACACCCTCGACAGCCTTACGGCGGCCGACCTCGTCGTACATGATCTGCTTTGCCACGATCAATCCTCCACCTTGGCGAGGATCTCGTTCTCGCGAAGGATCTTGTAGTCGACGCCGTCGACCTTGATGTCGCTGCCGGCGTACTTGCCGAACAGCACGATGTCGCCCTTCTTCACGTCGGGCGCGATGCGCTTGCCGTCCTTGGACAGCTTGCCCTCTCCGACCGCCGTCACCTTGCCGCGCTGCGGCTTCTCCTTGGCGGTGTCCGGCAGCAGGATGCCGCCGGCGGTCTTGTCCTCGGACTCCATCACCTTCAGGACGACTCGATCCTCGAGTGGACGCAGGGATGCCATGTCAGTTGCTCCGAATGTTTGCCGTTGTGTCGTGTGGGGGATCAGTAGCCGCCCGGCATCCCGCCGGGTGCGGCTCCAGTGGACTCATCTTCCGTCTTCGCGTCGGCGACCACGCAGTCGGTGGTCAGCAGCAGCGAGGCGACCGAGAGGGCGTTCTGCAGCGCCGAGCGCGTGACCTTGGTCGGGTCCACGACGCCGAATGCGAGCATGTCGCCGTACTCACCCGTGAGGGCGTTGTAGCCGAAGTTCTGGCCCTTGCCGGCCATCACCTTGCGCGCCACCACGCCGCCGTCCATGCCGGCGTTCGTCGCGATCGTGCGGACGGGACGCTCGCAGACGACCTTCATCACGTCGACGCCGAAGTGCGCGTCGCCCTGCAGCTGCAGGTTGGCGAGCACCTTGCCAGCCTTGAGCAGCGCAGTGCCGCCGCCGGGCAGGATGCCCTCGGCGATGGCAGCGCGCGTCGCGTGCAGCGCGTCCTCGACGAGCGCCTTGCGCTCCTTCATCTCGGTCTCGGTGTGGGCGCCGACGCGGATCTCGGCGATGCCGCCGGTCAGCTTGGCGAGGCGCTCCTGGAGCTTCTCGCGGTCGTAGTCCGACGTGGTGCCCTCGATCTCGCGGCGGATCTGCTCGGCGCGCGCCTTGAGGTCGGCGGTCTTGCCCTTGCCCTCGACGATCGTGGTGTTGTCGCCGTCGACGATCACCTTCTTGGCGACGCCGAGCTGGCGCAGCGACACCTTCTCCAGGTCCATGCCGAGGTCCTTGAAGATGGCCTCGCCGCCCGTGAGGATCGCGATGTCCTGCATCATGGCCTTGCGGCGGTCGCCGTAGCCGGGCGCCTTCACTGCGCAGACCTTGAGGATGCCGCGCAGCTTGTTCACCACGAGCGTGGCGAGCGCCTCGCCCTCGATGTCCTCGGCGATGATGAGGAGCGGCTTGTTGGACTCCTTGAGCTTCTCCAGCAGCGGGAGCAGCGGGCGGATGCTCGACAGCTTGTCCTCGTGCACCAGCACGAAGCAGTCGCGCAGTTCCGCGGTCATCGAGTCGGGATCGGTGACGAAGTGCGGCGAGAGGTAGCCGCGGTCGAACTGCATGCCCTCGACGATCTTCACCTCGGTCTCGAGGCCCTTGCCCTCCTCGACCGTGATGACGCCGTCCTGGCCCACGACCTTCATCGCGTCGGCGATGATCTTGCCGATCTCGGGGTCGTTGTTGGCGGCGATCGTCGCCACCTGGGCGATGGCCTTGGTGTCGGTGCCCGGCACCGCCTTGGCCATCTTGTGCAGTTCCTCGACGACCTTCGCGGCGGCCGTGCGCAGGCCCTTGATCAGCTCTGCGTGGTTGGCGCCGGCGGTCAGGTACTTCATGCCCTCCTCGCAGATCGCGTGGGTGAGCATCGTGGCCGTCGTCGTGCCGTCACCGGCGACGTCCGACGTCTTGGACGCTGCTTCGCGCACGAGCTTGGCGCCCATGTTCTCGTAGGGATCGTCCAGTTCGATCTCCTCGGCGACCGTCACGCCGTCCTTGGTGACGGTGGGGCCGCCCCAGCCCTTGTCGAGCACGGCATTGCGGCCGCGGGGGCCCAGCGTGGAGACAACTGCCTTTGCAAGCTTGGAGACGCCGCGCAGGATGGCTTCGCGCGCGTCGTTTTCGAACACGAGTTGTTTGACCATAACGTCCTCGGGGTGGAATCTGGACCGCTGGCGGGATCGCAGTGCTTCGCTCCGTTCGGGCGAGCGTCTGCATCCGCAGGGTCGCCGGTGCGCGGATGGCGCAGCGGCGATGAAGGGCGCGCGCCAAGCAAAGGCGGTGCCGCGTCGTGCCGGAGTTTTGGAACGGCTTGAACCGTTCTCTCAAGATCATGTTTGACAAGGGTTTGCGATGGGTCCTTTCCCCTGCTCTGCGCCCGAGGTTGCGGGGGTGCGGTGCCATTCTGACAGGGACCGTTCCGGCCCCTCTCCACTTTGGTGACATTCTGGCATGAGCATGCAACTCCTTGGTGTCGTGGTGCTTGCGGGCATCCTCGGCGCGGGTCTCGCCGCCCAGCAGGCCGCCTCCGGCTTCGAGGTCCTGCTCGCCGACGGCAGCCGCGCGGTGGTGGCGGCGCTGGTTTCTCCCGAGGACGGGGTCGTGGAACTGCGCGGCGCAGCGGGCAGGCGCCGGGTGCCGCTGCAGGATCTGGTCGGGATCCGCGGTGCGGCCGTGGCGGCCCTCGAGTTGCCCTCGGCGCACCTCGCGGGCGGCGAGGTCGTGCGCGGCGCGCTCACGGGCGGTGATGCCCAGGGCGACGCCCTCGAACTGCTCTCGCCCTCGCTGGGTCGCGTGCGCATCGCCACCGACCGACTCGCCGCGCTGCTGCTGCGGCCCGGCCTCGCCCGGGTCGAGGACCTGCGCCTGCCGAAGGGCGTGGCCGAGGGGTTGTTCGTGCGGGCGCGCGCCGGCAACGACGTCATCGCCGGGACGCTGCACCGGTTCGGCGAGGAG
>JBEATZ010000405.1:0-9982 GCA_041161695.1 Planctomycetota bacterium
CCGCGGCATCGAGGCCGATTGCCTGCGCATGCAGCCTGCCGCCGAGCGCGTTCGGGTCCGCTGGCAGCGGCACGAGCACCGTCTGCAGGCCGGCAGCGTTGGCAAGGCCGCTGCTGACGAGGTCCACGCTCGTGTGCAGCGTGCACCCCTGCCAGCCGAAGGCCGGACCGAGGTCGAGCGGCAGCGCCTGGCCGTTCCACTGGCTCGTCGAGAACCCGATCGCGAGCGCCGCGAAGCCGCCAGGTGGCAGGCCCAGCGCGGTGAACTGCAGGTCGCGGCCGATGCGCGGCAGGGTGGCCGAGAGGAACGGCGGCGATGCGGCGGGACAGCCGCTGCCGAGCGGCAGCACCTGCGGCTGCACGACGCGGCAGGTGCACAACCCGCGGCCGTGGGTGGCGGCCAGCAGCGTCGTGGTGCCGTGCAGGAACGAGACCTCGTCCGTGCGCGTGGCGGCAGGACCGAGGTTGGAGGTCGACCAGTTGAAGCCGCCGTCTTCCGATGCGAACACCCCCACGTCGGTGCCGACGAAGATCCAGCTCGGTTGCTGCGGGTGCTGGCAGATCGAGAACACCGGCACGTCCGGCAGGCCGGTGATGCCCGTGCCCGTGCGGTCGGCGAAGGTCGCGCCGTCGTTGGCGGTGTACCACACGTTGTCGCCGTTGTGGCCGCCGAGGGTGACCCAGGCGCGCGCAGGGTTGGTGCGGTCGATCGCGATGCGGGTGATGAAGCGGTTGGGCAGCGGGTTGGCCGCACCGTTGTCGTCGACCGCCACCCACGTGGGCGCAGCCGCGGTGCCGTCCTGGGTGCGGAACACCCTGCCGTTGTTGTGGCCGACCCAGATGACGTCCGGGTTGCCCGGGGCCACCGCGATCGCGCTGATGTTCGAGCCGATGGCCGGCTTGACCGCCGACCATGCAACGGTTGCCGCGCGCGCATCCGCCGTGCGCCAGAGGCTGGCGCCGCCTGCGTACATGCGCCGGGGATCGCTGGGATCGAGGACGAACGGACTGATGAAGTTGGCCGTCGTGCCCGAGCCCGCATCGGTGATGCCCGAGAAGATGTACGCCGCGGAGGCCCCGCCGTTGGTCGAGCGGTGCACCTGCAGGTAGACGTACTCGCCGTAGAGGAAGCTGGGGGCCTGCCAGTCGATCGCGCTGAAGCCGCCGTCGCCGCCGAACGTGAGCACGGCCTGGTTGGTGCCCTGCTGCAGCGTGAGCGTGCCGTTGTCCTGGGTGCCGCCGGTGATGCGGCCCGAGGCGCCATCGCCCGCGGCGCCGTAGAACTGGCTGGCGCGGTAGCCGAGGTCCTTGCGGGTCCAGCCGCTGGTGCGGCTCGCGGTGTACACGTTGTCGGTCACGTAGACGCCGCCGTCGTTGCACACGTACAACCTGCGGTTGGTGACGCCGTCGAAGCCGGGATCGGCCACGAGCGCATGGGTGTCGGGATGCGGCTGCGTGGTGTTGATGTAGCCCGAGGTGATGCGCGTGAACGTGAACCCGCCGTCGGTGCTGCGGTGCACCTCGACGCCGCCGATCAGCACCACATTGGCATCGGTGGGGTCGACCCAGATGCAGTTGTCGTACCACCAGTAGCCGTTCACGGCCGCGGTCGAGCGCTGGGTGAAGTTCGCGCCGCCGTCGGCGCTGTGCCAGCAGAACCCATTGGCGCTCGCGAACACCACGCCGGGCTGGCTGCGGGCGAAGGCCACCTCGATGCGGCCGCTGGTCGTGGGGTTCGCCCCGAGCGCACCGCTGGCATCGGCCCAGGTGGCGCCGCCGTCCGCGGACCGGATCACGCGGTGGGTCGGGCCCGCGTCGCGGACCGAGGCCACGAGCTTCGTCGCGTCGTTGGGGTCGAACAGCACCTGCATGCCCGTGTCTGCCGCGCGCACCAGCGTCCACGTTGCGCCGCCGTCCGTGCTGCGGTGGATGCCGCCGGGCAGGCGCGTCGCGGCCACCAGCAGTTGGGGGTTCGCGGGCGACACCGCGATGCGGTTGACGTAGCCCCACGCAGCGGTGGCCGCGAGCCGCGTCCACGTGGCGCCGCCATCGGTCGAGCGCAGCACGCCTGCGCCGCGGATCGCGTCGCTGTTGTAGAAGCCCTCGCCGGTGCCTGCGTACAGCACCTGCGGGTTGCCTGGCTGCATGGCGAGGCAGCCGATGGCGATGCTGCCGAGGTGATCGTCGGCGCGCGTCCAGTTCGTCCCGGCATCGAGGCTCTGCCAGATGCCGCCACCCACGGCGCCGGCCCAGAGGCGGTTGCGGTTCGTGGGGTCCACCAGCAGCGATCGCGTCCTGCCGCCGATGTTCGCGGGGCCGCGCTCGACCCAGCCGAGGCGTCCGATGCCCGCCGTGTCCGTGGCCTCGAGGTGCGCAAGCAGTTGTTCCCGCTGCGCCCTTGCGCGCGCAGGACCCTCGGGGTCGATCAAGCCGTTCTCGTCCTGCAGGCGCAGCGCGTGCCACGCCATGGCCTCGCCGGGCTGGTCGGGCCGCGCCCTCGCGCCGTGGCGCGGGCGGAAGGCAGCATGAGGATCGGCCTCCGCCGCATCGTGCACCACGGGTGCACTGCAGGCAGCGAGCGCGAACAGCGTCAGGAGTGCGCGCGCTGCATTCATCGGCCCGCCAGGTCGAACTGTTCGCCCGTCTCCTCCAGCACCGAGTACAGGTGCAGGGCGACGAGCACGGCGCACACGCGCCCGTAGTTGGTGCTCGCCCACGGACCGAGGCCGTGCACCAGCCACGCCTCGCAGATCTCCCAGGCACGCTGGGACAGGATGCGACACCCCGTGCTGATCGAGGTGGTCCAGGTCCACGGCATGGCGAGGCGCAGGAAGTCGGTGAGGCGGTTCATGCCCTCGCGGGGGTCCTTGCGCGCGTGGTCCATGGCGTGCAGCAGCCCCACCACGATGGCGCTGCGGCCGTTGCGCGACAGGCCGAGGGAACGGATCGCGCGGTCGAGGTTGGGGTGCAGTTGGTTGAGCAACTGCTCGGGGTCGTCCTGCACGAGGTGCTGCCGCACCCACGCATCGGCAAGGTGCTCGAACAAGAGGCGCTCCAGCACCTGCGCATCGAGTCCGGCGTCGAGTTCGAGGCCACAGCGACGCGCAGCGCGCTCGAGGATGCGACGCCAGTCGTTGTTGCGCGAGAACGGGGTCAGCTGCTCGCCGAGGTGGTGCGTCCGCGCCTGCAGTCCGCGGAGGCTCTGGTTGATGATGCGCCACGCCTGCCGCTCCGGCGAGTCGCCCTCGTGCACCCAGCAGCCGAGCAGCTGAGCAACGCGCATGCGCGCATCCTGCGGCATCCGCACGAGGATGCGGAAGGGACGCTCCACACCTTCTTGCTGCGCGAGCCGTTCGCAGGAAGACCGCCGGAACATGACTCGCATCATGGCGCGCGGCACGGCTGCGCGGCAACAGGCTCCCGGAATCCTCACATGGCGAGCAGCAGCGCCAACACCAGCGCGAGCACCACGAGCACGAGCACCACCCGGTGCACGGTCGACCGCGGAGCCGGCGCCGCCGGTTCGTCGGGCAGGTCGAGCGACTGGTAGTCGATCTCCTCCGCGTCCTGCCAGCCCGTGCGCTCGTCGCTGCCGCACTCCGGGCAGGACGCGCGGCCGGCACGCACGAAGGCACCGCACTGCGGGCAGTCGAAGCCGTCCACGGGTGCGGTCACGGCAGCCGCTCCAGCCGCAGGCAGTCGAGGCCCGCCATGTGCGCGGTGGCGGCGGGATTGCGCCCCACCAGTGCGAGCACGAACACGACCTCCCCGGCAGGCAGTTCGAGCTCCCCCAGCACCCGTTCACCCGAGGCGCGCACGCCGCGGTGGTACAGGTCCACGGGCTCGCCGAGCGGCACGGCGCCGATGCGGCACTGCACCACGCCGTAGTCGGCCGCGGTGCAGAACGAGGCGTGCACGCGGTACCGACCGCCCTCGGCCACCGGCAGGGCCAGCTTCAGTTCGTCGCCGGGCCGGCCCTCGCGCCACCAACGCTGCGCCTCGCGGCTGAATCCCGTGGTGAATCCCATGTCCTGCACCTCGTGCCGCCCGCCCGTGCACTCCAGCACCGCGAGCGACTCTGCCTCGATCGCCCCAGCGACCTCGAACATGCGGTAGTCGGGCAGGCGCGCGAAGGCGAGGGCCTGTGGGTCCGGCACCGGCGGCAGGCCCGACCGGGCGCCTGGCATGCCGTACCAGCAGGCAACCGATGCGCAGTCCATCTGCACGGCCGGATCCCAGTGCCACACCTCGAGGTCGTGGCGGAAGCTCGCCTGGAAGGGCACCGCGTCCAGCACGTGGGTGCGGTGGTTCGCGGTGTAGCCGTGATTGCCGGGACCGTCGCACTGCGGCTGGCCGTGGTAGGGCGACTCGAAGCGGTCGGGACAGCACCATGCGTACCCGAAGTAGTCCTCGGTGCCGGTGCCGAACGTGGACGGGAACGCCTCGCCGTCGACGGTGAACTTCTCGTCCCCCTCGCCCCACCATGCCTTCACCGGGTTCTTCACCAGCAGCATCGTCGCGACGAAGCGGCCGGTGCCCGCGGCATCGAGCACGAGGTGGTCGTGGAAGGGACGCGTGGCCACGTCCCTGCGTTCGTGGAACGCGGCGCGGAACAGCATCGGGCCGGCAAGGCCCCGCTTGCTTGCGACCGAGAGCTCGACGCGCGCGTGCGCCACGTCGAGCGCACCGCGCGGCGGGCCGCCCTCGATGCGCACGGTGCCGCCCTCGGGCATCGGCATCGGGAAGCGGCACCATGCCGTACCGTCCGGCTCGATGCCGTACAGGAGGCTGCGGTGCGGCAGCCAGCGCGTGCCGCCCTGGAAGAAGTCGGCGACGGGCACGCGCACCGTTTCCTCCGCCCCGCAGGTGACCACCAGTTGCAGCAGCCGCATGCGGTCCGCGGTGGCGGGATCGCCGCAGGGCCCTGCCTTCAGCCGGATCGACCGCACGGTGTGCCCGGGAAGGACGGTTGCCAGCAAACCCGTGTCGCCGCGGGTGGTCATGGCCATCCCGGCCTCGGCGCCCCCCGGCACGACCGCCGTCATGCGCTCGCGCGTCGCCTGCAGCGCGACCGCGTGTTCGGCGAGCATGCGGGGGTGGAAGGAGGGCACGGCGCTGCCCTCGGGCAACTGCAGCACGTTGACCTGGTAGTAGGAGTCGCCCACCGTCTGGAACAGGCGGAAGGACTGCTGGAACGGGATCGGCAGGTGGCAGTTGGCGCCCTTGCTGCGCACGCCTGCCATGGGTTCGCCGAGGTGCTCCACCCTGCCTCCGCACAGGTCGGCGAACGGCACCGACCACACGCGCTCGCCGTCGACCTCGAAGTGCAGCAGGCCCTGCGGGTTGGCGGACCAGATGCGGGTCACCACCCCCGGCCCCCTCGCCTCGGCCATGAGGAAGGTGCGCACCCCGCCCTCGTCGCCCACCGCGAGGTAGTGCCCGCGGTCGCCGTTCGCATAGGAGGCCTCGCTCGCATACGGAGCACCCACCGAGCCGCGGTCGAAGCTGCTGAACTGCACGCAGCGCTCCCCGGCAAGGGGTGGCACCGCCAGCCAGTCCACGTCCACCATGCGGGCGAGCAGGTCCGGGTAGTCGAGCGACCAGGGACCGGTTGCTTCCGCGGGCGAAGGTGCGCTGGCATCGGGCGCTGGCGCCGCGCAGGCAGCCGAGAGCATCAGGGCGAGGATGGATGCAGGTCCGAGGCGCACCATGGCCGTCAACGTAACGAGTCCGCAGCATGTCCCACAGCGCCGATCCGGGCCAACGCATCGCGCACGCACTGCGTATGCTGCCCACCCGCCGCACGCGCGGCCCCAGAACCGCAACCGTCGGAGTCTCCATGCGACTTGCACTGATCCACGCCTCGATCCTGCTCACGGGTCTCGCGGCCCAGGACCCGCAAGCAGCGCCAGCTGCCGCCCGGGACCCCGGACCCGCGGCGCCGGCCGACTTCACCCGTGCGCTCGCGTGGCGCAACATCGGGCCCTGCAACCCGCAGGGTCGCATCACCGACATCGAGATCCCCGCATCGCGGCCGTCGACCTGGTTCGCGGGCACCGGCGGCGGCGGCGTCTGGCGCACCACCAATGCCGGCACCACCTGGGAACCGGTGTTCGACCGGCACGGCACGGTGTCGATCGGCGACGTGGCGACGGCGCCATCCAACCCAGACATCGTGTGGATCGGCACCGGCGAGGAGAACGCGCGCAACTCCGTGCAGTGGGGCGACGGCGTCTACAAGTCGACGGATGGCGGCGCGACCTGGGAGCACAAGGGCCTGCGCGAGACGTTCCAGATCGGGCACGTGGCCGTCCACCCGACCAACCCGGACATCGTCTTCGTCGCGGCGCTCGGCCGCCTCTGGGGCCCGAACGAGGAACGCGGCGTCTACCGCACCACCGATGGCGGCACGAACTGGGAGCGCGTCCACTTCGTGGACGAGCGCACGGGCTGCATCGACGTGCGCATCGACCACACGAACCCGCAGGTGGTGTACGCCGCCATGTACGAACGGGCGCGCGGGATGTTCGACGACAACGACCCCTCGGTGCGCTTCAGCGCCGCGAGCGGCCTGTGGAAGTCGGAGGACGGAGGCACGACCTGGCGCGAACTCGACAAGGGACTGCCCACCTGCAAGTGGGGCCGCTCGGGCCTCGCGTTGTGGGACAAGGACCCCTCGGTGCTGTTCGCCATCATCGAGACCGAACGCAGCGGCTGGGCCACGGGCAGCAGGCAGAACGCGGCGGCGCCGCAGGGCGAGCAGCCGCGCGGCACCGCCTCGCTGGGCATCGGCATGGAAGGCGAGGACGGCAGCGAGTCCGCTCCCGGGGCGATCCTCGTGACCGTCACCGAGGGCGGCGCAGCCGAGCAGGCAGGCATCCGCGCCGGCGACCGCGTGACCAGGGTGGGCGAGGAGACCGTGAAGACCTTTGCCGACCTCATCGCCATCGTGCGCGACTCGCGCGGCGGGGAGAAGGCGTCCTTCACCGTGATCCGCGGCGCACAGACCCTGACGCTCGAGGTCACCTATGCCACGCGCCAGCAGGGCGGCGGCATGGCGACCGGCAGCGCCCCGTTCGGGGGCAGGCTCGGCGGCCAGGTGGAGAACCGCCAGGACCAGCAGGGTGCGGACGGCTTCGAGACGGGCGGCATCTTCCGCTCCGGCGACCGCGGCGAGAGCTGGACCCGCGTGAACAGCCTCAACGAGCGGCCGTTCTACTACAGCGTGCTGGGCGTCGACCCGCAGTCCGACCAGAACCTCTACTCCGTCGGCGTGAACCTGTGGGGTTCCTTCGACGGCGGCAAGAAGTTCGCCGCCATCAACCGCGGCATCCACGTCGACTTCCACTCCATCTGGGTCGACCCGCGCGACGGCAACCACCTGGTGGCCGGCTGCGACGGCGGCGTCAACGAGAGCTTCGACCGCGGCCAGACCTGGCAGGTGCACCACGGCTTCTCCGTCGCGCAGTACTACAAGGTCACTGCCGACAACTCGGTGCCCTACCGCGTCATCGGCGGCCTGCAGGACAACGGTACGTGGGTCGGACCGAGCCGCACGCGCCGTCGCGAGGGCATCCTCCACGAGGACTGGAACTACATCTGGGGAGGCGACGGTTTCGGCGCCGCAGTCGACCCGATCGAACCCTGGTTCGTGTTCGCCACCAGCCAGAACGGCGCCATGGGCATGCTCGACCTGCGCACCGGCAACCAGTTGCGCCCCGACCGGGCGCGCGTGACCGGCGGCCCCGCGGCACGCTTCAACTGGGACGCGCCGTTCCTGCTGTCGCCCCACAACCGCCTGGTGGTCTACCACGCGGGCAACTACGTCTGGCGCGGCGACCGCTATGCGCACCTCGACAACCGCGACGTGCGCGCCGACCAGGGGCCGATCCGCAACGCAGGCGGCATCCGCATGACGGCGCTGTCGCCCGTACTCGGCCTCACCGAGCAGGGCACCGCCACGGCACTGGCCGAGAGCCCGCGCGTGCGCGGCCTCGTCTACGTGGGCACCGACGACGGCGCGCTCTGGCGCACCGACGACGAGGGCCGCAACTGGGTACAGTTGCACGCCAACCTCCCGGGCATGCCGGGACCGCGCTACGTGAGTGACGTGTGGCCCTCGGCCCACAAGGACGACCGCGTGTACGTCACGCTCGACGGGCATCGCAGCGACGACTTCGCGCCCTACGTGTTCGTGAGCGAGGACCGCGGCGCCACCTGGCGCTTCGTCGGCCACGACCTCGCCGCGAACGAACCCGTGCACGCCATCGCCGAGGACCCGCGGCGCGAAGGGCTGCTGTACCTCGGCACCGAGTTCGGTGCCTGGGTGACCTTCGACGGCGGCGAGCGCTGGGCCCCGCTGGGCTCCGGCCTCCCCACCGTCTGCGTGCGCGACCTGTGCATCCAGGACCGCGACAGCGACCTCGTGGCCGGTACCCACGGCCGCGGCGTGTGGATCCTCGACGTCCAGCCGCTGCGCCAGTGGAACAAGACCGCTGCCGATGCCGCTGCCCACCTGTTCCAGCCCGAGGACGCGATCCTCTGGCGCATGAGCAGCCGCGGCGCGCAGGGCCACCGCAACTACGCGGCGCCCAACCCCTCCTATGGCGCGACCTTCCACCTGCACCTCGCAACGGCCCCCGAGTCGGCACCCGTCCTCACGATCCACGACGTGAAGGGCGACAAGGTGGCCGAACTCAAGGGCAAGGCCGAGGCCGGCCTGCAGGCGCTGCAGTGGGACGCGCGCACGAACAGCCGGCTCGCACCCGCCGGCACCTACTCGGTCCGCCACGAGCACGGCGGCAAGACCACCGCGCGCGCCTTCGCGCTGCACCCGGACCCGGGCACCACCCCCGTGGAACCCGGCGCCCTCGAACCCACCACCCCGCTGAGCAGGGAGTGATGCCCATGAACCACGCAACCAACCTCCTCGTCGTCGCCGGCATCGCCACCGGCCTGCTGCCCGCGCAGTCCCCGGACCACGAGTTCCACGCGCGCGACGTGTTCGGGCGCATGAACTGGGTCGAACTCGGTCCAACCGCGTTCGGTGGTCGCATCATCGACATCGAGGTGCACCCTGCGAACCAGTCGGTGATCTGGGTCGCCGCCGCGAGCGGCGGGTTGTTCAAGAGCACCAATGGCGGCGTCACGTTCGCGCCGCAGTTCCAGGACGCGTACTCGATCTCCATCGGCGACCTCGCCGTGGCGCCCTCGAACGGCGACGTGCTCTACGTGGGCACGGGCGAAGCCAACAACCAGCGCAGCTCCTACTGGGGCAACGGCGTCTGGAAGTCGACCGACGGTGGCGCGACGTGGAAGCATGCAGGCCTCGACGGCACCGACCACATCGGCCGCGTCGTGGTCCACCCCACCAACCCCGACGTCGTGTGGGTCGCCGCAGCAGGCGCGCTCTACACGCCCAACGCCCAGCGCGGCATGTTCAGGACCAGGGACGGCGGCACCACGTGGGAACACGTGAAGCAGCTCGGCCCCGACACCGGGTTCATCGACGTGGCCGTCGACCCGAAGAACCCCGACGTCCTGTACGGCGCCAGCTACGAGCGCCGCAGGCGCGCGTGGGACTTCTCGGAAGGCGGCGCCGGCAGCCGCCTCTGGAAGTCGGCCGACGGCGGCAGGACGTGGGACCAGCTGGGCGGCGGGTTGCCCGGTGGCGACCTGGGACGCATCGGCCTCGCGGTGTTCCCGGCGGACCCCAGGGTCGTGTACGCATCGATCGAGAACCTCAACCCCGCTCCTCAGGTCGCGGCAGAGAAGCCTGCCGAGCCGCCCGCCGAGGGCGGCAAGGACACGGAACCGAGCGCCGAGGAACTCGCGGACCCGGTGGCAGTCCTCGTGGCGCAGACCCGTGCCGACCAGGCCCAGGACGCGCCGAGGCAGCAGCCGCGCCGCAAGACCGTGGGCGGCGAGGTGTGGCGCAGCGACGATGCTGGCGCCACGTGGCGCAAGGTCAACGGCACGCGCTC
>JBEATZ010000410.1:0-2621 GCA_041161695.1 Planctomycetota bacterium
GCTTGAAGGCCGCCAGCTGGAACGGCTGCGGGCCGAGCAGTTCCCCGGTGGGCTGGCCCTGCTGGTTGGTGCTGTCGACGCCGTAGCGGCGCACCGACCAGTTGACCGTGTGCCACTCGACGGCCGGCCGCGTCGTGCCCGATGCCTGCGAACCCGCCACGAGCGCCACGCGATCCTGCCGACCCGGTCGGCCGGTGAACGCGCCGAAGTTGCCCCACCACAGCGACAGCCGGTGCACCGGCAGCACGGTCGAGCCCGCGTGCGCATGCGAACTGGTGCCCGTGAAGGGATCGCCGCGGAACGCCAGTGCGCTGCGCACGAAGTTGACGATCGGCCACCGCGCCTCGAACTCGGACACGTAGCCGATGAAGCCCGAGGTGGCCTGCACCGTGGGGAACGTGATGTCGACGCCGCCCACCTGCCCGCCCAGCGGGTTGAGGAACGCGTCGGTGGTGTTGAGCGGGCCGGTGAGGGTCGAGTAGACGGCACTCCATGCGCCGCGGTAGGCGCGCACCACGTGGCGGCGGTCCACCAGCTGGTCGTAGCGCACCCACTCGGTGTCGACCTCGTTGTCCTCCGGGTACAGCTGCAGCCACTCGCTGAGGCCGGCGGCGCTCGGGTCGATGAGCGCACCGGTGTCGGTGACCGGCAGGCTGATGGGCACCACGAACAGCACGAAGCTGTTCACCTCGTTGAGCGGAATGCCCTGCCCCGTGCCGCCGGGGTTGAAGGTGAGGCTCGGGTTCCAGTTGGTGATGAAGTTGCGCGACTGGCCGTTGTAGATGCCCCGCTGGATGTCGGCATCGTTGCCGGGCAGCGTCGCGGCGCGGCGCACGCCCGTGAGGCGGTTGCCCTGCCGCGCCGTGAACTGCACCACCTCGATGCCGCCCACCACCGTGGCCGTGCCCGTCTGCTGGCCGGGCGCCGACTGGAACGAGAACGACTGCGAGCGCTGCACCAGCAGCGCGTAGCCGCCGGTGGCCGGGAACGCACTCGCGACTTCGGCAATGGCCTCGGCAGGCGGGTAGTTGCGCGTGGCGATCGGGTCGGCGAGCTCGATCTCCACCCCCTCGTTCACGTTGATGCCGGTGCCGAGCTGGAAGGTCAGCCCGGGCGGCGTCGGGCCGCTCACGATCACGGGGCGCGGGTTGCGCAGCCAGCCGCGCGCCACGGCAAACGCGCCAATCGAGCCCTCGAGCTGCGTCGCGCCCACCTGCACCGCGGTGTCGGGCGAGAGCGGCGCGCTGTAGCCGTACAGTTCGACGGCAGCGCCCACTGCGTGCTCGGGCGCCACGTCGAGGTTGACGCCGGCAGGCAGGTTGTTGGGGTCGACGGTGGGCCTGCCGTTCTGGTCGACGGGGATGTCGGGCCGGAACTCGCGCGGCGCCTGGCGCGCGATGCGGCCGCCGCGGCTGTCGTTCCACTGGCAGCGGAACGAGTTGCCGTTGATCGCGGTGTACTCGAACAGCTCGGTGCCGACGCGCAGCACGCCCTGTTGCGGGAAGCCGCTCGTGTCCTCGACGGTGATGTCGAGGAACTGCTCGCCCTGGCCCGGCTGCACGGTGCCCTGCTGGCTCGGGTCGTAGACGGGGATGGGTGCTGCGAGGTGCGTGAGGAACTTCGGCTTGCCGCGGCGGAACCCGTCCACCAGCATCGACAGCTCCCCGGCGCGGTTGCCGTAGGCAGCCACGTTCAGGTGCACGGGCGTCCGCGCCGGGAGGCCGAGTTCCGTGAGCGGCAGGTTCCACTCCATGGCCGTGCGGTCGGGGCTCGTGACCGACGCCGCGGGGTTGGGGTCGATGCCCGCCTCGTCCACCACTTCGAAGCGCAGCGCATTGTCGCGCACCTCGACGGCGATGCGGTTGCGGTCGCGGGTGCCGTCGCCATACTCCATGAGCACGCCTTGCGAGAGCGACTCCGGCTCGGCCCAGAAGTGCATGCCGAAGCGGCCGGCGCCGCCGCCGTCGACGCTGAACGGGTACTGGATCGGGTTGCGGCCGCTGCGCTGGGTCGAGGCCGGCTGCGGGGGCGGCGGCTCGGCGCCGCCGCGGCCGCCCTGGCCGCCGCGGGCGCTCGGGCCGGTGTTGACGATGCGGTAGGCACCTTCCCTGGTCGCATCGTGGCCACGCGGGTCGATGGCCGTCCGCATCTCGTCGAAGGCGAGCGGCGCGCCCTGCACCGTCGGCCGCATGGGCGTGGTGGCAGGCGTGGCGGTGAAGCCGCCGTCGGCCGCATCCGTGCTGGGGAAGCGCGCCTGGCCGAGGCCAGCCTCGGGGAAGGCGAGGGCCGCGAGGTGCGCGACCGAACGCAGCGCGGGATCGCGCGTGTTGTCGGCAGCGCCCGTGTTGACGGGCAGCGTGAGCCAGCCGCGGGCACGGGCATCGAGGCGGAAGGCCTCTTCCAGCGCATCCTGCCGCCGCCACTCGTGCTCCATGGGCAGGCCGGGCAACGCGATGGCGATGCCGCTGAGTTCGCGGCGCGCGGCAACCTGCGGCGCCACCGCCGAGCGGCCCACCGAGGCCGCGGCGCGGTAACCGACCCACGGGCTCGACGAGAAGGCGAGCGGCACGGTGCCCATCTCGATGCCGCACATGCGGCCCTGCTGCAGGGCCGAGTACAGC
>JBEATZ010000442.1:0-2563 GCA_041161695.1 Planctomycetota bacterium
GTCCTCGAGGTGCCGGTGGGCACGGTGGTGCTCGACGCCGACCGCGGCAACGTGCTCAAGGACCTCAGCGTCCCCGACGAACCGTTCGTGGTCGCACGCGGCGGCCGCGGCGGCCGCGGCAACTCGCACTTCGCCACGGCCACGCACCGCACCCCGCGCGAGGCCGAGCAGGGCAAGGAAGGCGAGCACCGCCACGTGCTCCTCAGCCTCAAGCTCATCGCCGACGTGGGTCTCGTGGGACTGCCCAACGCGGGCAAGTCGACGCTGCTGTCCACCCTCACCCGCGCGCGGCCGAAGATCGCGGGCTATCCGTTCACCACCCTGGAGCCCATGCTGGGCATCGCGGTGGGGCCCGGCGACACCACGTTCGTCATCGCCGACATCCCGGGCCTCATCGAGGGTGCGCACGAGGGCAAGGGGCTCGGCGACAAGTTCCTCAAGCACGTCGAGCGCACCCGCGTCCTGCTGCACCTCGTGGACGTGTCGCCGTCGGCGGACGAGGACCCTGCGACCGCCTTCCGCATCGTGCGCGGCGAACTGACCCAGTACTCGCCTGAACTCGCCAACCGGCCCTGCATGCTGGTGGCCACCAAGGTGGAGGACGAGGAGGGGCTCGCACGGGCGCGCGAACTCGCCAAGTCCGTGGGCATGCCGCTGCAGGTCGTCTCGGCCGCCACCGGGCAGGGTCTCAAAGACCTCGTGGTCGCCGTGACCGAACTCCTGGGCTCGATCCGGCCCGGCTACCGCAGCTGATCCGCGGGCGTTCGGGCCCGTCCCATGGGCCCGAGGGGTTCCCATCCGGCCTCAGGGAATCTCGCTCCGAATGCCGATAGGCAGACCGGAGGAAAGCCTGATGACCGGTTCCAGCGCCACGCCCCCTGTCGGGGCTCCTGTGCAGTCCCCTGCTCCCAAGCCCAAGCTCCGCGACTTCCTGCGCATCATGGCGAAGGAGAATGCGTCGGACCTGGTGCTGAAGACCAATGGCTGCCCTGCCGTGCGTGTCTCGGGCCAGATCCGCTTCCTCGGCGACACGCCCCTCGCCCCCGACCTCATGCGCTCGTACCTCGAGGAGATCCTCAGCGACTCCTGCAAGGACGAGTTCCGCGAGACCGGCGCGACCGACACCGCGGTGTCCGTGCCCGGCGTGGGTCGGTTCCGCTGCAACGCGTTCCACCAGAGCGGCGAGATCGGTTTCGTCTTCCGCTCGATCCAGGGCGAGATCCCCTCGTTCAAGGACCTCAACCTGCCCGTCGAGCAGCTGAAGCGCCTCTCCTCGCTGAAGCGCGGCCTCGTGCTCGCCACCGGCATCGCCGGCTCGGGCAAGTCGACGACGCTCGCTTCGATGATCGAGTTCATCAACCGCAACATGAACCGGCACATCATCACGATCGAGGACCCGATCGAGTTCCGGTTCGACGACAAGCGCTCGATCGTGAACCAGCGCGAGATCGGCGCGGACGTGAAGGACTTCAAGACCGCACTGCGCCAGGCAGTGCGCCAGTCGCCCGACGTGATCTACATCGGCGAGATGCGCGATGCCGAGACGGTGAGCGCCGCGATCGCCGCGGCCGAGACGGGCCACCTCGTGTTCTCGACCCTGCACACGGTGAACGCCGTGCAGACCGTCGAGCGCATCGTCACCTTCTTCCCGCCGCACCAGCACGAACTCATCCGCCTGCAACTCGCGCTCAACCTCGCCGGCGTGGTGTCGTTGCGCCTGCTGCGCAACAAGGAGGGCAGCGGCATGGTCCCTGCCGTCGAGATGCTGATCAACACGCCCACGGTGCGCGAACTGCTCGAGCAGGGCCAGACGCGCGCGCTGCCGAAGGCCCTCGCCGAGGGCAGCTACTACGGCACCCAGACCTTCAACCAGTCGCTCATCCGCCTGTACCAGTCGGGCAGCATCACCCTCGAGGACGCACTGGCGGCCTCCGACAACCCGGACGAGGTGAAGATGCAGGTCCGCGGCATCCAGCAGGGCGGCGTGATGCGTCCCGGCGTCTGAACCACCGGGAAGAACCGGCTGCGAGAGCCGTCTCACGGGGCCGTCGCCCGTGTGCGCGGGCATGCGGAACGCGGCCAGGCGGCGATGGCTCCGGCGCCACGGTGCCGGCCAGCCTCGATTCCAGGCGCAGCACCTCCTAGACTTCGACCCAACCCATGAGGCTCCCGGTCAACGCCCTGCTCTACCTCGCGTCCATCGGACTGCTGGCCGCGTCGGGGTGGTTCTTCTACAACGCGACCGAGAAGCTCGGCGCGCCGAAGCCCAGCACCTTCAGCGAGTCGGGTCGCAAGGACGGCGAGTCGTCCGTGGCCCGCGGCAAGGGCATGGGGCCTTCGACCGCCAACTGGTCCTACACGCCGCAGTCCTGGTGGCAGTCGTTCCGTGAGGCGCGCCTCATCGGCAAGCTGCCGCCGGAGCCGGTGCAGCCGGGCCAGGAGGAACCCAAGCCGGTCGAGCCGCCGAAGCCGCCCGTCAAGCCGCTGGAGCAGATCATCGAGGTGATCTCGCTGCTCTACGAGTCCACCAGCGCCGGCAAGGGCGGGGACAGCCTCGCGGTGA
>JBEATZ010000444.1:0-3963 GCA_041161695.1 Planctomycetota bacterium
GAGCGCGCGGAGGACACGCCTCGCGCGGAAGCATGCTCCGGGCTCCTGCCACGCGCGTTCGGCTGGCGGCATCAGCAGGTCGAGCAGGCCACGGCGCAGCCAGCTGCGCAACGCAGCCTGCGTGACTCCGCACGAACGCGCCAGCTCGGGCAGCCAGGTATGGCCCGGGCCGGCAGGGTCCGGGCGCATGGTGTGTGCCGCCCCCGCCATCGAGTGGATCTCTGGTAACCGCCTGCGTGACGCTGACCGGCGTCACGCGTGCAGTAGAACCGGAGCGGCGCAGCCGATCAACGTGCGACTCAGGCCCAGAGCACGAGTCCGCGCAGCTTGGCCTCGTGCGCCCCACCGTGTCCGCGCGCACGGATGCGGAGTCCCTGCGCGTACTGACCTGCGTGGGCGACACGGAACCCGCCCTCGAACACCGTGGCCCCGCCTGCGACCGTCGACGTCGCCGTGAGCGGCACCACGGTCATGTCGGTGAGTTCCGACTCGCCCTGCGGACGGCCGATCACCAGTTCGGCGACCACGTCCTCGGGCGCGAGGCCCCCGAGTTCGACCTCCATGCGCACGTCGAGGTGCTGGCCGGCCTTGAAGTCCTGCAGGTCGACGGTGCTGGCCGCGGCGATGCGCACCTGCGCGAAGCCGTTGCGCACCTTCTGGAAGTCGCGCGCACGGTCCTTCGCCAACTGCTTCTTGCTCGCCTGCTGGGCAAAGTAACAGGCCGCGAGCGGGAGATACGCCCTGGTGGCGTACTCGTCCACCATGCGGTCGGTGTTGAACGTGCCCGGCACGGTCGCAAGGCAGTGGCTCACCATGTCGAGCCAGTGCTCGGGCAGGCCGGCCTCGTTGCGGGTGAAGAACGACGGGACGACCTCGTCCTCCAGCAGCCGGTACAGCGCGTTGGCGTCAGCCTGGTTCTGCAGTTCCGTGTCGGCGTAGTCCTGGCCGGCGCCCACCGTCCAGCCGTTGCGGCCGTCGGCGGCCTCGGGCCACCAGCCGTCGGCCACGGAGAGGTTCAGGACCCCGTTGGCGGCCGCCTTCATTCCGGACGTGCCGCTTGCCTCCTCCATGCGCGTGGGCGTGTTCAGCCACACGTCGCAGCCCTGGACGAGCGCGCGGGCCACCGACATGTCGTAGTCCTCCACGAACACGAGCTTGCCCGCGAACTCCGGTTGCCGCGACACCTGCGCCAGGCGCCGGATGATGTCCTGGCCCATCTTGTCGCGAGGGTGAGCCTTGCCGGCCACGATCAGGCGGACGGGCCGGTTCGGGTCGTCGAGGATGCGCAGCAGGCGCTGCGGATCGGTGAGCAGCAGGTGGGCGCGCTTGTAGGGTGCGAAGCGCCGCGCGAAACCGATGAACAGCGCCTTGCTGTCGAGTCCGGAGAGGATCGAGCTCAGCATCACCGGGCTGTCACTGCGCGAGTGGAAACTGCGCGTGAGCGCTGCGCGCACCACCTGCAGCATGGCCCCCTTGTTGGCCTGGCGCGCGAGCCAGAGCGCGCGCCGGTCGGTGGCCGGATTCGCGAAGTTCGCGGGCCGCACCGCACGCTTCGCCGGTCCGATCAGCGAGGCGATCGAGGGATGGGTCCACGTGGCGAGGTGGATGCCGTTCGTGATGGTCGTGACCGGCACCTCGTCCTGCAGCAATCCGGGCCAGAACGGGTGCAACAGCTTCTTGGAGGCGATGCCGTGCAGCTTGCTCACGCCGTTGACGAACCCCGCGAAGTTCATCGCGAGGTAGGTCATGTTGAACTCGCGCGCAGCGCCACCGGCCTGACCGAGCGCGAAGAACCGGTCCCACGGCAACCCGACCCAGTCCTCGCAGTCGCCGAAGTAGCGGCGCATGAGGTCCTCGCCGAAGCGATCGTGCCCCGCGGGCACGGGCGTGTGCGTGGTGAAGAGGGTCGTCTGGCAGACGTACTCGCGGGCGGCATCGAAGGTCAGGCCCTCGCCACGCACGAGGCGGCTGATCCGCTCGAGGGTGAGGAAGGCCGCGTGCCCCTCGTTCATGTGATAGACCGACGGTGCGAGTCCCATGGCCCGCAGCAGCCGCACGCCGCCGCGACCGAGGATGATCTCCTGCTGGATGCGCGTCTCGGTGTCGCCGCCGTAGAGGTTGCGGGTGAGGTCGCGCTCCTCGGGCCGGTTCGCCGCCACGTTGGCGTCGAGCAGGTAGAGGGCAACGCGACCGACCTGCGCCTTCCACGCGCGCAGCACGACCTCGCGCCCGAGCAGCAGAACGTTGACCTCCAGCGGCTTGCCGTCGGCGGTGAGCACCGGCTCGACGGCGAGTTCTCGCGGGTTGTTCTCGCGGTCGACCACCAGTTGCTGTCCCTCGCGGTCGAGGCGCTGCGTCATGTAGCCGTACCGGTAGAACAGCCCCACGCCCACGAGCGGCAGCGCCAGGTCGCTTGCACTCTTGAGGTGATCGCCGGCGAGGATGCCGAGGCCGCCGCTGTAGATGGGCAGGCTCTGGTGGATGCCGAACTCGGCGGAGAAGTAGGCGATCGGGTGCTTCGCGTCGGGCTGGCCCGGGCCGCTGCGCGCAGGGGCATCCAGGTAGGCGTCGAGTTCGGCAACGGCCGCCTGCACACGGGTCAGGTAGTCCTTGTCGCGCGACTTCGCGTCCAGCAGCGCAGGATCGGCGCGGTGCAGGAACAGCACCGGGTTCTCGCTGCACTGGTCGAAACCGCTGCCGAGGGCCGTGAACAGTTCCTTCACGTGCGGGTTCCACACCCACCAGAAGTTGCGGGCGAGACGGTCGAGGCCGCGCAGGGCCGCGGGCAGCGTGGTCACCGCATCGAACGTCGCGAGGCGCGGCTTGATGCCGGAACTCCCCGGCGCGCTGAGGGCGCGGCGCGGCATGCGGAACTGCTGTACGCCTGCAACCGAGCGCGTCTGCACCTGCTCCATGGCCTTCGCGTACGCAACCTCGTAGTGGGAGAACAGGTCACGCCATGCAGTTCGGCCTGCAGCGGCGCGACAACGCTCGCGCATGGCAGCTCGGTCGGCCTTCGAGGCCAGCTGGCGCTCGAGGCAGTCGGCAACCGCGGCCACGACCTCGGCATAGGGGACGCGCTCGCGCGGGATCACCGTGATGCCATCCTCCGCGCCGAGTCCTTCTTCCATCGCCCAGCGACCGAAGCCCGCCAGGTCCGTCGTGATGGTCGGCACGCCCGTGGCCAGTGCCTCCTGCGGCGTGTACCCCCAGGGCTCGTAGAACGACGGGTAGGCACCGAGGTCGAGTGCGGCGAGCACGGCCTCGTACTCGCGGTGGAACAAGCCGTCGTCGGGTCGCAGGTAGATCGGCACCTGCACCACCTTCATGCGCGAGCCAGGCCGGTTGTCGAGGCCGATCCGCTTGCAGTGGCGGTGCACCGGGTCGTTCTCCTCGTCGAAGAGGTTGTGGGTGCAGAGCCCCACGGGCCCCTTCGCGGGCGCGCCTTCCAGGCGATCGTGCAGTTCGGAGCGAAGTCCCGAGTTGCCCGCGGGCACCAGCAGGAATGCGACCATCCTGCGGCCGGGCTTCGCGTTCATGGCCGCCATGGAGTCGAGCAGCAGCTCGATGCCCTTGTTGTGGAACTCGTAGCGGCCGGCGAGGCCGACGAACATCGCGTCGCTCACGTCCTCGCCGAGGAGTGCGTGTGCGACGCGCGCGAGGTCGCGGCGCGTGGCGCTGCGATCGCCCTCCGCCAGGAGGTCGACCACGTCGAGGTCGATGCCGTTGGGCAGCACCACCTCGGGACGCCTGCCGAGCAGCAGTTCGGCCTCGTCGCTGGTGATGTGGCTGACGGTCGTGAACACGTCGGCCGTGCGCGCACAGGTGCTCTCGAGGCTGTGCTTGGCGCGGATGCCGTGGTCGCGCGCGAGGTCCTCGGGCGTCTTGGCGCCGAGTCCGTGCTGCGGCAGCGTTCCGAGCGAGGCGAGCGCACGGCCCAGCATGGTCGCATGCGTGGTGAAG
>JBEATZ010000476.1:0-9074 GCA_041161695.1 Planctomycetota bacterium
CATCCATGCCGTGCAGCGAACGCAACAGGCCGTGGACGAAGCGCTGCTCGGCGACCCAGCCGCGCGCTTCCGCAGGCACCTGCGCGACCGCATCGTCCTGCAGGGTGTCGTCGACCTCGCCGAAGCGGTCGGCAGGATCCCCCTCGGGACGGTCAGGCTTGCGCGGATCGTTCATGCGAAGTCCTCGATCAGGGTCGGGGCCTTGCGGCCGAGACAACGGTGCAGCGCCGCACGGCCGCGCTGCAGGTGTTTCTTCACGGCCTCGAAGCCGATGCCGAGTCGCAATGCGATCTCCTTGCAGTGCAGGCCGTGTTCGTAGTGGAGGCGGATGGCCTCGCGCTGGCTGCCGGAGAGTCGCGTGAGGCAGTCGCGCAGCACGTTCATCTTCTCGTCGAAGGTCTGGCCCTGCAGGGCGTCGAAGACCTCGAAGTTGCGGTCGAGGAGGTGCAGCGTCTCCTCGTCGCAGTAGAGCACCTTGCTGCGGGCCTGCTTGCGGCGGTGGTTGAGGACGAGCTTGGCGGCGATGCCGCGCACCCACGGACCGAAGGGGAGCTGGCGGTCGTACCGATCGAGGTTCTTCCAGGCGACGAGGAAGGCCTCCTGCACGAGGTCCTCGGCAGCGACCGGGTCCCGCAGCGAGCACAGCACGAAGGCGCGGACGCCCCCCATGTGCTCCCGGACCAGGATCTCGAAGAAATCGCGCGCGTCCACGACGGGGGATTGTCCCACCAGGGCCGGGCGGGGACGCAGCCCCTGCCCCGTGTGCAGCGGGTCGGCGCGCCGGGCCCCGTCGTCCCGAAGTCCCGTTGCCATGGCCGTTGGCCCGGCCTCAGGCCGGGCGCAGCACCTCGAGGGCACGGGCCACGGCGGCCTCCACCCCCAGTTCGGCCTTCTGCATCCCCCGCCGCACCAGGAACTCGACCTGGCCTTCCGAGGCCTTGCGGCCGGCGAAGACCTGCACGGGGATGCCGATGAGCTCGAGGTCCTTGAACTTGGCGCCCGGGCTGAGCGGGCGGTCGTCGATGCAGGCGTCGATGCCCGCCGCCGCGAGGCGCGCGTGGATCTGCTCCGCGAGGGCGACCTGCTCGGGCTTCTTCGGGTCGAGGATGCCCACCACGGCCTCGAACGGCGCGATCGGGGCAGGCCAGACGATGCCCTTCTCGTCGTGGTTCTGCTCCACGGCCGAGGCAGGGGTACGGCTCACGCCGATGCCGTAGCAGCCCATCACGAAGGGCTGCGGCTTGCCGCCCTGGTCCATGAAGGTTGCCGCCATCGCCGCCGAGTACTTGGTGCCCAGCTTGAAGATGTGGCCCACCTCGATGCCGCGCGCCTGCTGCAACGGATGCCCCGAAACCGGGCAACCCTCGCCCGCGCGGGCGAGCCGCAGTTCGCGGAACTCGGGCATGCGGCAGTCGCGGCCGAGGTTGACGTCGAGACAGTGGAATCCGGTCTCGTTGCAGCCGGTGAGCAGGTTGGTGGTGCCGCGCAGCGACTCGTCGGCGAGGAGCCGCACCTTCTCGGCGAGGTTCACCGGACCGGCGAAGCCGGTCTCGGCGCCCGTGGCCGCACGGATCTCGTCGTCGGAGGCGAGGCGCACGGAAAGCGCGTCGAGCGCGTTCACCAGCTTGACCTCGTTGATCTCGAGGTCGCCGCGCATCATCACGGCCACGGTCTCCTCGCGGTCCTTCCACGTGGCACGGTACAGCACCGTCTTGGCCATGCGTCCCGCAACCCAGCCCGGGAAGAAGGCCTCCAGCTGCGCCACGGTCTTCACGTCGGGCGTGGCGTGCTTCTGCATCGGCTGCGGGGCCCCGCCCGCGGGCGCGGCCGGCAGCTTGCTCACGGCCTTCTCGACGTTGGCGGCGTAGCCGCTCTGCTCGCAGTAGAGGATCGAGTCCTCGCCCGAGTCGGCGATCACCATGAACTCCTCGCTGCCGGCGCCGCCGATGGCGCCCGAGTCCGCCTGCACCACGGTGTAGCGGAGGCCGCAGCGCTCGAAGATGCGGCAGTAGGCGTCGCGCATCCGCTGGTAGGAGACGTCCAGCCCGCCCTGGTCGGAGTCGAAGCTGTACGCATCCATCATCACGAACTCGCGACCGCGCATGAGGCCGAAGCGCGGCCGGATCTCGTCGCGGAACTTGTCCTGGATCTGGTAGCAGTTGACGGGCAGCTGCTTGTAGCTGTTCACCTGGCTGTTCACGAAGGCCGTCATGACCTCCTCGTGCGTCGGACCGAGGCACATCTCGCTGCCCTTGCGGTCCTTGAGGGTGAACATGATCCCGTCCTTCACGTAGCGGTCCCACCTGCCGCTGCTCACCCACAGCTCCTTGGGCTGGACGATCGGCAGCAGCACTTCCTGGGCGCCGGCGCGGTCGAGTTCCTCGCGCACGATGTTCGAGAACTTGCGGATCACGCGCCACATGAGCGGCGCGTACGTGTAGACGCCGGCGGCGATCTTCACGATGAAGCCGCCGCGGGCGAGCAGGCGGTGGCTGGGGATCTCGGCATCCGCGGGATCCTCGCGGAGGGTGGCGATGAGGAGCTGGCTCAGGCGCATAGGGGCAGGGAGCGTAGCGGCGCCGGGGCTGCACCGGAACGATGCGGGAGCGGCGAATCGACCCGGACATGCAGGCGCCGTGCAGGACCTCTCGATCCTGCACGGCGCTGCGAGACCTTCCCTGTCCGAGTCTCCGGGTTCAGCCGAGCTGCAGCCAGGCGAACTCTTCCCAGGTCACGGTGTCGGGATCCGGCCTCGGTTCGGTGCCCTCACCCAGGAACACCCTCACACCCGTGTGGTCCTCTGGGGTGAAGTCGACCTTCAGCCACTTCTCGACCACCGGCACGTCCAGGATGTTGCCGGTGTAGATCACGCCGAGGTACTGCCGGTACAGGTAGATGTGCAGTTCACCTTCCTTGGTGGTCTTGGTGTCGTAGACCATGAACTCGTAGTTGTAGTTGCCGGGTTCGAACTCGGCGTAGAAGCGATCCTGCAGGCCGTTCGCATCCATGTCGGCGAAGTGCGCGTGGATCGGGCCGGTCTCGTCGGTGCGGAACAGGCGGATCTCCAGCTGCTCCGGGCGCCAGTTGGCGACCTCGATCTCGATCGGCTTGATCTCGCCCGGGAGCACCGGGAACGGGTCGTGCAGCGTCACTTCGCGGGTCTTGCCGTCGACGCGATACAGGTTGGTCACGCCGATCCTGCCGTCTGCCAGGAGCGCGCCGATCTGGACGTAGATGTCCATCTCGAGGGCATCGCCCTTGGGCAGCAACAGGTAGGCGTTGAACGCGCCCATCGGGTCGGGGTAGAGGTTGGCGACCACCGGGGTGATCAGCAGCCGGCCGCCGATGGGGTCGGGCAACGGCTGGGTGATGTCGTTGATGCCGAGCAGGGCCACCGCGAAGTTTGCGGCGCCGGCCTGCATCTCGATGCCGAGGACGTTCGTGTAATCGGGCTCGACACCCACTTGCGTTTGGGCAGCACCGGCCAGGCCGAGGCCCAGCACCGCTGCGAGAGTCGTCTTGCGATTGAGGTTCATGACCAACACTCCTTGGGAGCCCCTACGGCTCGCCATGTCCCGGAGAGGGAGCGGGGGACACGAAGCGAAGGAGGCCGTGTGCGCAGGAGGGCCGGGCCCTAGTGGGCAGCACGACTTCGGCGATGGGGCCGGAGCAGCGACCGCACGGCGCCGAGACCCGATGCGGTGCGAACCCCGTGCCAGCAGAAGTCCTTGCCGCTGGCGCACTGGATCGCCGTGCCCGCGGGGAACTCGCCGCTCGCCTCGAGTTCGTCGCGCTCCGCGGCCGTGAAGGCCCACGGCTCGTCGGGGAGCACCACCAGGTCCACGCGCTGGGCGCGCAGCCAGGCGAGGTCGACCTCGGGATAGCGGCCTGCGAGGTCGTCGCACACGTTGACGGCGCCTGCGCGGTGCAGCACGTCGCGGATGTAGGTGCCCGCACCCACGCCCATCCAGGGCTTGCGCCAGATCGGGTAGAAGACCCGCACGGGCTCGAGCAACAGGTCGTCCACCTGGCACGCGGCCAGCTGCGCCTCGATCGCGAGCAGGAAGGGCAGCGCCTCCTGGTCGCGATCCAGCGCGGCAGCCAGTTCGCGCAGCGCGTCGGAGGCCTCGACCACCGTGCACGGGACGTGCTCGAGGACGCGGAAGCGCGCGCGCAGCCATGCGATGTCCTCCAGCCGGTTCTCCTCCGTGTTGACGATCACGAGGTCCGGGTCGAGGGCGGCGAGCTTCTCCAGCTTCGGGTTCTTGGTGCCGCCCACGCGCGGCACGTCGCGCAGCTCGGCGGCGGGTTCCTCGCAGTAGCGCGTGACGGCCACGAGCAGGTCCCGCGCGCCGAGGGCACAGACGGACTCCGTCATGCTCGGCACGAGGGATGCAACGCGGCTCACGGGAACCATGGGGCCCAGCATGCAGTCGGAGCCGCTGCAGGCAAGGCGCCTGCAGCGGCTCGGTCCGTCGCGGCCCAGCGCGGAGCCGTCAAGGCTTCCGCGTCGGCAGTTCCGCCATCAGGAACCAGTTCACCGGGTCGGGGAGTTCCCGGGTGTCCGTCGTCGCCCCGACGATGCGAGTCGTCGGGGCAGGCGCGACACCGAGGTTCACGACCACGACGAACTGCTGCTCGATGTCGAGCATGCCTTCGTCCGGCCAGTGAGGCGTCTTCAGGTGGATGCGCACCTCGTCGACCGGTTCGAGGCCGGCGAGGCGGCGCACCTTGACGATGCGGAGGTCGTACCCGTCCGAGCGGGCGGTGAAGCGCACGGCGAGTTGCAGCTGCGGTGGGTTGGTCTCCAGCCACAGCATCTCGAACTCGACGTCGCGCAGGGCAGGCGGCAGGGCATCGCGCGGCGGAATCCCGCCGCCACAGGTGCCCTGCGCACCCACCCAGTCGCGCGCCCGCAGGGGGGCATGGACCTGCACCCGACCACCCGCATCGATGGTCAGGGCCTGCACCCAGACGTCCAGGTGCACCAGCACGTCGGCTGCCGCTCCCAGCGGCATCGCCACCTCGGTCTCGCCCGTGCCGAGGACGGCGCCCAGCGTGACAGGGTCACGCAGGACGATCCACGGCTGCGGGACGAGGACCTGGATCGCTCCTCCGGCGTTGGCGAGGAACAGCGCACCGGTCATGTCGACACGCTGCACGACAGCCACCATCTGGCCGTCCGCCATCCGCAACTCGAACACGCCCGGCTGGGGCACCTGCGCGATGGCCATGGCCGCCAGCAACGGGAAGGGGAGCAACCTGGGGGTGTTCACGGCAACCTCTTGGGGGACGCATCGGCCGGCACTGGGCCGGCGACGCATCGTCGTGAGGGAGGACGCGGCGCGAGACGAAGCACTGCCACAGTGGGGCGTGCTGCAGTGGCCGGGATGCGTATCCCGGAACGCCCGATCAGCTCCCGGGCCTGCGCACGTGGATGCGCAACTGGTTGAAGTCGAGCAGCGGCGACTGCACGGGGAAACGGCGGCACTCGATCCACTCGTAGCCGAGGCCGAGCAGGTCGGCGCGGACATCCTCCTCGCGCCAGAACCGCATCTCGAACGTGTCGTCCTCAGGCGGATCGGGCGGCGCACCGGGCACCGCCTCGGGCATCTGGAAGACGAAGTCCCCGCCTGGCCGAAGCACGCGCAGCACGTCGCGGAAGTAGCTGCGCGTCACGCGCCGCGGCGTGTGCTGCAGTACGATGTGGCTAAAGACCAGCGTGGCGGCATCCGCGGGGAGCGGCAGGGTCCACCCATCGCCCTCGCGCAACTCCACGTTGGGCAGGTGGCCGAGGCGGACGGCAGCCCGCTCGAGCATCTCGCCCGACACGTCGATGCCGTACAGCTGCCCGACCTGCGGCGCGACGAACTCGTCCATCCGGCCGGTGCCGCAGCCGATGTCGACGGCAACCTGACCCACGTGGAGCAGGCGCTCGATGCCGTCGAAGAAGGCGCGGACGTCGCGCAGGCCCGAGGCGCGGAACGACTCCTCGCCCGAGGCCTCCGAGGTGGCGATGTACCAGCTGGCGTTCTCCTTGGCACGGCGGTTCCAGTCACCCTTCATGTCGAGGGCATCGGCACCGAGCGGGTGCTGGAGCACCAGGTGCTCCTCGACGACCTTGCCGCCGATGAGGTGCTGCTGGATAACCTGCTCGAGCACGTGTGCGTCGCAGCCGCGGTACCAGGCGCCCTCGGGATAGACGACCGCGATGGGGCCGCCGGAGCAGATGCGGAGGCAGTTGGCGCGCGTGCGCTGGATGCCGCCGGCCTCGCTGAGGCCGAGTTCCTTCAGGCGCGCCTTGAGGAAGTTCCACGCTGCTGCCGAGCGCTCGTGGTCACAACACTTGGGGTTGGAGGCCTCGGCACAGAGGAAGATGTGGCGCTTCGCGACCGGAATGCCCAGCTTGCGCGCGATGGCACCGAGGTCGGAGTTGGCGGCGGTGCCGGCGTCGCCTGCAGGGCCCTGTGCGCTCATGTGCCACCGAGGCCTGCGAGCAGGGAGAGCGCGGCGTAGGCGGTGCTGGACACCTCCATGTAGCCGGTCTCCAGCGAGTCGCTGAACGAACCGCCCTTGCGCTGGAACTGCAGGATGAGGGGCCGGAAGCGCTCGCGCAGCGGCTCGCGCTCGGAGGCAGGCAGCATCTCGATGCAGAGGGCCGCGTAGTAGTGCCCGAAGAAGTAGAAGTAGCTCGCGTTGGCGTAGAACGCCTCGTGCGGGATCGGGCGCATGCGCGCGACCAGCAGGAACTTGTGGTGCTCGAAGAACTGGTCGAGCCCCCATCGCAGCCGCTCGTCCGTCACGTACGGGTCGCCAGCGAGGCGCAGCGCCCAGTGGCTCACCTGGATGCGGCCGAGACTCCCCTTCACGGCGTTGATCGACTCGCCGGTGAGGCCGCGCGGGATCGGCTGCCAGTCGTAGCCAAAGGCGCCCGTGGGCAGCCTGCACCTGCGCACGTAGTCGGCAGCGCGCTGCAGGAGTTCCGGGTCTCGCGACCAGCCGAGTTCCATGGCGGCGCCGAGCGCGGGCAGCACGCAGGAGGTGGAGAAGCTCGTGGCCCACTTGGGGCGCCTCGTCGCGCTGCCCTCGTCGTAGTAGCCGAAGCCGCCTTCAGGCACCTGGTTGGCCTCGAGGAAGCGCACGAACTCGCGGCCGCGCTGGTGCACGATGCCGCGCCACTCGTCGTTGTCGAAGCGCGGGTCGCGGGCTGCACTCGTCGTCGCAACGGTGCCGTACAACACGCTCCACACCGCGTCGTTGTCCCAGTCGTTGCCGCGCTGGGGCATGCGAGACGTGCAGATCCAGCGCACGGCCTTGTCGAGCGCCGCGCGGACCTCGGGCGTCTCGGGCGCGGCCAGCAGCGCCAGCACGGCCACGCCGTGAGCACCCATCTGGTAGGCGTAGTAGGTCTCGACGGCGAAGTTGTCGTCGAACAGGCTGTCGCAGCTCGAACTGGCCCACGTGCCGCTGGGATGCTGGGTGCGCACCAGCCAGTCGACTGCCTTGCGCGCGCCCTCGCGCGCAGCCTCGGCACTGGTGAGGTCGCGCGGCGGCTCCTGCTCCTGCGCCGGGACGAGGGCGCCGAATGCGAGGGCGAACACTGCCGTGGACAGCCGACGGATCACGACGAGACCTTCGCCAGCTTTGCCTTCAACTCCGCGACCTCCTCGACGAGGTCGCTGCGCTTGTCGAGGGTCTTCCGCTGCGTGAGCTCGAGCTCCAGCATCGTCTTCTCGCGGTCCCGCGTGGCACGCTGGAGCGCACGCTCGGCGTCGGCCACCTTGCGCTTCAGCTCCTCCTCCTTGCGCGGCAGGGTCTGCTTCTCCAGCACCTCGAGGTTGCGCGCCGCGATGGCGAGGTTGCGCTCCGCGAGCTCGACCTTGCGACGGCCGCGTTTCAGCACCAGCTCCTTGGTCGTCTTCGCGAACTCGTCGGCTTGGTACATCGCCTCGAGTTCGGCGAGTTCGTCCTTCGCCTCCTCGCTGTAGTGCGTCTGGCTGGCGAACGAGATGCGCCGCTCCTCGATCTCCGTGGGCTTCTCGTGGGTCAGGAAGAGCTCGAGTTCGTGCCGGGCCTTGTCGAGCTCGACCTGGGCAGCCGTCACGGCGTGCTCGGCACCCTGCACCCGCATCTCCCGGTCGATGGCCGAACCGAGCTGGTCGGCATCGAGGTAACCGAGCTCGCGTTCCTTCGCGCGCAGGTCCTTGGCCAGCTGCCTGGCCTCGTCGTTCCCGGCCGCGGGCGCGACCGGCGTCGCCGCAGGCTCCCCGGGACGCACGGGCGCGGGCGCGAGCTCCACGGAGGTGCAGCTGGAGAGGAAGAGGGCCGCTGCCAGCGGCAACAACAGGACCGGTGCGGTGCGCATGCGGACGTTATAGGTGCCCGCGGGGCAGCCGGCCAACGGTGTCCGGAGTGGTGACCGGTGCACGGGTCTGGTACAGGTTGGCGCGTGCGGGTCCTGCTGATCGCAGAAGAGGCGAATCCAGAGTGGGTGAGCGTTCCCCTCGTCGGGTGGGCCCACAGCCGCGCCATCGCGCAGCTCGCCGACACCCATGTGGTCACGCAGCTCCGCAACCGCGATGCGTTCCTGCGGGCGGGACTGGGCGAGCACGACTTCACGGCCATCGACAACGAGGCAGTCGCACGTCGACTCTGGCAGCTCGGCCAGCTGCTGCGCGGGGGCAAGGACAAGGGATGGACCACCCTGACGGCCCTGAAGTCGATTGCCTACCGCTCGTTCGAGAAGCAGGTCTGGGCACGATTCGGCGCCGCGATCCGGGCGCGAAAGTTCGACGTCGTGCACCGGATCACGCCACTCAGCCCGGCGGTGCCGAGCCGGCTTGCCACGTGGTGCAGGAAGGCAGGCGTTCCCTTCGTCCTCGGCCCGCTCAACGGCGGCGTCCCGTGGCCGCGCGGTTTCGATCGCGAACGCCGCAGGGAACGCGAGTGGCTCAGCTACGTCCGCGCACTGCACCGCCTGCTCCCCGGGTACCGGTCGACGCGGCGCGATGCAGCGGCGTTGCTCGTCGGTTCGCGCGAGACCTGGAACCAGGTGCACCCACGCTGGCGAGACC
>JBEATZ010000482.1:0-4966 GCA_041161695.1 Planctomycetota bacterium
CCGAGGCGATCGACGCATTCCTGACGGCACCCGCGAACCCTCGCTGACGCGCGTCGGCGCGGTCAGGGGAACATCGTCGCCGCCGACTGCATGCTCACGTCGCGCACCGAGCCGTTGCGCAGGGCCACGCGCCCCTTGCAAGGCATCTGGTTGCGCTCTGCTTCCACCTGCACCTCGAAGTCGCCTTCCATGGTCGCCATGGTGAGGTCGGAGAGGATGCGGAGGTTGGAGTAGCCGAGGTGCAGCATGCGCACCTCCACCAGCGCGCGGACGCGCTCCGCGGCGCTCTCCGGGCGGCTCATGACGATGGAAGGTTCTGCGGTCACCACGGTCTGGCTCGCTGCACGCTGGATCGTCTGGCCGAGAGCCTCGTTGGTGTCCTGCAGGCGCTGCAGGTCCTCGTGGATGCGCTCCAGCAGCGTCTCGACCCGGTCGGGACGCAGGTGGTCCATCTGCTGCGCCAGTTGCTCGACGCGTTCCCCGAGGACCTTGAGCCCCGACAACTCGGCAAGGTGACGCTCGAAGCGCGCGAGCCGCACGCTCAACAGCAGGTAGCCCACCAGCAGCCCGCTTAGGAACAAGCCGGAGAAGACGTAGAACTGGGTCTGGTCCATGGACGGGTGCGCGTCGTCCCGCGGATGCCGGGACAAGGTGGGGAATGGAACGGGAGCGGAGTGTAGCCTGCCCGTCCATGACCGGAAGACTGCGTTGGCTCATCGCGGCAGGCTTCGTGCTGCTGTTCTTCCTCATCCCGTCCCCGGAGACGAGCGCCGGCAGGTCCAACCTCGCGACCTTGCGCGTGCGGGCGTGGCTGCTCGATGCCGAGGGGCCGCTGGCAGGGGCAGTGAAGGACGGAGCGATCCCGCCGCTGGCGGTCGAGTTCCGCATGAGCCCGCCCGACGAGGCCCTTGCCGCGCGCTGCAGCGCCGAGATCGCGCGCATCGCACCGGAATGGGCCACGGCGCGGACCATCGAGGCCGAGAGCGCGGAGGACCGGCGCCGCGTGGACCCTGCACTGCCGGCGCTCGGCCTGCAGGTGACCGTCACCGACCTCGGCGTCGATGCGCGCCTCGCCCAACTGCCGAATGGCACCACCGTGGAGCCACTGCAGGCGCGCCACCCCGGCCGTTCGAGCCTCCTGCCCGCCTTCCTCGCCATCGTGCTGGCGATCCTCACCCGCAACGTCATCACCTCGTTGTTCCTCGGCTCGTTTGCAGGAGCCATGGCGTGGTTCGCAACCGGCGGCGGTCAGCTGCCCGGCGTGGCGGAGACGCCTGCCGTGTGGCAGGTGCCGTTCGTCGGGATCTGGCACCTGGTGCACGACACGCTGTGGAACGACATCCTCGGGCGCCTGCAGGTGTGGGACAGCTCGGCAGGCTTCCAGACGCGCATCATCCTGTTCGTCATCTTCCTGTTCATGGCCATCGGCATCATGATCCGGAGCGGCGGCGTGCAGGGCATGGTGGCGTGGGTCAGCAAGTTCGCGCGCGGACCGGTGAGCACGCAGCTCTGCACGTGGATCACCGGCCTGCTGATCTTCTTCGACGACTACTCGAACTGCATCATCGCCGGCACGACCATGCAGCCGCTCGGCGACCGCAACCGCGTGTCGCGCGAGAAGATCTCGTACATCGTCGACTCCACGGCTGCCCCGATCGCCGGCCTGTCGATCTTCTCGACCTGGATCGCCTACGAGATCTCGCAGTACCGCGTGCCGCTCACCATGGTCACGAAGGACGACGGCACGCCGTACCTCTCGTCCGATGCGTTCGGGGTCTTCATCCAGACGCTCCCCTACCGCTTCTACTGCATCTTCACCCTGCTGCTGTTGTTCCTGGTGATCGTGCTGCGCAGGGACTTTGGTCCCATGCTGCGCGCCGAGCGCCGCTCGCGCCTGACGGGCAAGCCGCTCGACGACGACGCACGGCCGATGGTCAGCAAGGACATGGCCGAGATGCAGGCGCCGCCCGGTACCCCGCTGCGCGCGATCAACGGCCTGCTGCCGGTGCTCACCCTCGTCACGCTGACGATCGGCCTGATCTTCCGCTTCGGCGCGTACGACGACGACTTCGCGTGGCGCGTGCCCGGCAACGTGAGCGGCTGGCTCGAGACCACGCAGTGGATCCTCGGCAACTCCGCGAGCGAGAAGGCCCTGATGTACGCATCGTTCATCACGCTCGTGGTGACGTCGCTGCTGGTGCTCGGCCAGCGCATCCTCAGTGTCGGCCAGGTGGTCGAGAGCGCGCTGCGTTCTGCGAAGTCGCTGGGCATCGCGATCGTCATCCTGCTGCTTGCGTGGTGCATCGGCCAGACCTGCAAGGACCTCGGCACCAGCCTCTACCTCACGTCGGCCTTCCGCGACCTGATGAGCCCGCAGTTGCTGCCGATCCTGATGTTCCTCCTCGCGGCCCTGATCTCGTTCGCGACCGGGACGTCGTACGGCACCATGGCCATCCTGCTGCCCAACGTCGTGATCCTCAGCCACTCCATCGGCGTGGAGTCCGGGTTCGGCGGCACGGCGCTCATGATCCTCACCATCGGCTCGGTGCTGGAAGGATCGATCTTCGGCGACCACTGCTCCCCCATCAGCGACACCACGGTGCTCTCCTCGCTGGGCACCCAGTGCGACCACATGGCGCACGTGCAGACACAGATGCCCTATGCGCTGCTCGCCATGGTCACCGCGACCTTCTGCGGCTACCTGCCCGTGATGTGGGTCGGCCCGTGGTTCTGGCCGTGGTCGTTCGCCATCGGCGTGGTGGCCATGAGCCTGTTCCTGCTGGTGGTCGGCAGGAATCCCGCCAAGGCGGCCTAGCGCTGCAGCAGCCCGCGGCCCAGGTCCGCGCCGCCGGGCAGCTGGACGCAGCATGCGAGCCAGAGCCGCGCGAGGGTGCCATCGCCCGCGCGGCGCGCTGCGTGGGCGAGCGCCAGTGCCTCGGCGGCGAGCGGATCTGGCAGTTCGAGCCGCGTGACCGACACGAGCGGCCACGACACTCCATCGGGTCCCTGCAGGCGCACGGTCACGGCATCGGGCTGGGCGTCGGCCACGACGGTGCGACTCGACGCGCCGTCGCGCACCACCACCACGGCGCGGCCGCGTGCGAGCGGCGCCGGCACGACCTCGGGCCAGGCAGGCAGCGTGGCCGCACCCAGGTCGGGGATGCCGGAGCGCACCGAGTCCTCGCGAACGATGCGCCTCACGTCCGGGTCGCCTGCCGCGAGCAACGAAACCAGTACGGCGCGTGCTGCGTGCACGCTGCCGAGGCGCAGCTGTTCGCGCAGGTGCGCGAGTTCGCGCACGAGCGCGAGTTCGAGCCCTGCCTCCGCGCGCACGAGGTCCTCGCGCTCACCCGCGGGCAAGTTCATGGCGCGCAGCCTGCGCACGGCGTCGAACCCGTCGGCCAGGGTTCCGGATGCCGGTGCCGTGCGGACCACGCTCCACAGCGTGCTGCGCTGGTCGGCCTGAGCCGCGCCCTCGCCGGGGCCGGGCGCGGGCGGCGCCGGGGGCGCATCGGCAGGCCTCGCCTCGCGTGGGTCGTCCAGCGGCTCCCGGGGAGGTACGGCAGGATCCAGTTGCGGACCGCGGCTGCCCGGAAACCAGCCCAGGCCATCGCCGAACAGCGCCACCGCGAGCACCAGCAGCACGAGCGCCACGCCGAGCAGCCTGCGCCCGAGGCGCACGACGAACCAGCGCACGAAGGCACGCACGGGACCGCGCCGCGCCGGCTGTTGCGGCTCCCTGCTCACGCGCCCCCGGCGAGCGCAAGCGCCTTGCGGTGCAGGCGCAGCACGCTCTCCTCGTCGGTCACCGCGTGCAGTTCCGTGGTCGTGAACCACTTCACGTCGTGCGACTCCTCGGAGACCACGGGAACCTCAGAAGCCCCGGCGGCGCGGAACAGGAAGCGCACGTCCCAGTGCAGGTGCAGGGGCTCGTTGCCGCGCGCGGGGATCGGGTGCACGTCGAGGTCGAGCGGCACGAGGAACCCGCGCGGCAGCACCAGCTCCACCGCGCCGAGTCCCGATTCCTCGAGGGCCTCGCGGCGCGCCGCCTCCTCGATGCGCGACTCGCCGTCGACGTGGCCGCCGAGCTGGAGCCAGCGGTCGAGCTTGCGATGGTGCGTGAGCAGGCAGCGCGTGCCGTCGCGCGAGATGATCCACGCCGAGGCCGTGATGTGCCCCGGCACGCAGCTGCGCAGCAGGCAGTCGCCGTGTTCCGATGCGAAGGTGCGGAACCGGTGCACGAGTTCGCGTTCCTCGGGATGCACGCGCTCGTAGCGTGCGAGCAGTTCGATCAGGTGTTGTCGGTGCACGATGCCATCCTCTGCGTGAGCGCGACCACGTCCACCTTGCCGTTGGCGTTGTGCGGCAGTTCGGGCAGCACGCACACCGCGGCAGGCACCATGTAGGCAGGCAGCCGGCTGCGGCACTGGCGCAGTGCGCGAGCCTCGAGGGTCGGGTCCGTGCCGGCGATGCAGACCACGATGCGGTCGCCGTCCGGCCCGCCGGGCAGGCCCAGCACGGCCAGTTCACCCGCGCCTGAGAGTCCCTCGAGCGCCTGCGCGACCTCGTCTGGCGAGATGCGGTGGCCGCTCACCTTGAGCATGCGGTCGCCGCGGCCGAGGAAGTGGAGCAACCCGCTCGCATCGCGGCGCACGAGGTCGCCCGAGTAGACGACGGTGCCTGCGACGCCGCGCGGGTCGGGGCGGAAGCGCTGGACCGTGGCCTCGGGCCTGCGCCAGTAGCCATGGGCGACGAGCGCGCCTGCGTGCACGAGTTCGCCCTCGCCGGGCCCGTCCACCACCGCGCCCGTGCGGGGGTCCACCAGCAGCAGCTCGACCTCGGGGATCGCGCGACCAAAGCTCTCGGGATGGCTGTCGACCTCTGCCGGCGGCAGCGTGGCGCTGCGGAACGCCTCCGTGAGCCCGTACATGCTGTGCACCTGCAGCGCGGGCCACGTGGCGCGCAG
>JBEATZ010000485.1:0-3467 GCA_041161695.1 Planctomycetota bacterium
CCCGGGACACGCGGATCACGCTGCTCGACCGGGGAGCCATCGCTGGCGGCACGTCGGGCAGCAGCCAGGGGCACCTGATGGTGACCCCGGACTGCGCGCAGGAGTACGCGTTCACGCACACGAGCGTGCGGTTGTGGGCCGACCTCCAGGAGCAGGAAGGCGGCTTCGACTACAACCCGACGGGCGCGCTGTACATCGCCGACGACCCAGCCGACGTGGAGTTGTTCGCGACCTTGCGCGACCAGTTCCGCGCCTGTGGTGACGACGCGCAGGTGCTGGACGCGAAGCAGCTTCGCGAGGTCGAGCCCGGCCTCGCGCGCGACCTGCCCGGCGGCGTGTTCTACCCCGGCGACGGCGTCGTGCTGCCGATGCCCGGCTGCGCCGCGATGCTGCGCGTCGCAAGGCGCAACAACCCGCACGTCGAGGTTCTGTCGCACACCGCCGTGACCGGCTTCGAGGTGTCGGGCGGGCGCATCGAGGGCGTGCGCACGGTCGATGGCGTCATCGCCACGCGCAACGTGGTGAACGCCGCCGGCGTGTGGTCGCCGGACCTCGCCGCCATGGCCGGCCAGCCGCGCCTTCCCGTGGTGCCGCGCGCAGGCAACCTCGCCATCACGGCGCACCATGCGAGCCCGATCCGCACGCAGATCCTGGAGGTGAGTTACCTGCGTGTCGCGCACGGCGCGGCGCAGGCGGATCCGCTGCGCACCGACCAGGACACGGGCGCCCATGCCGTGAACATGCAGCCGCAGACCAACGGCGGCTGCCTGATCGGTTCCACGCGCCAGTTCCAGGGCATGAAGCGCACCGTCAACCCCGAGCTGCTGCGGCGCTCGCTGCAGCGTGCCGCGCGCTACGTGCCCGCGCTCGCCTCCTCGCCGCTGGTGCGCACGTGGGTGGGGTTGCGGCCCTACAGCCTCGACAAGCATCCGCTGATCGGTCCGTGGCCCGGCCTCGAGGGCATGTGGGTGGCGACCGGTCACGAGGGGCTCGGCATCACGCTGTGCCAGGTGACGGGGTTGCTGCTGGCCCAGCAGTTCGCGGGCACGACGCCTTCCGTCGACGTGAAGCCCTACCTGCCGGCGAGGGTTTGCGCATGAACCGCGACACGCGCATGGACGGCGCGGACGCGCGCCGCATCGTGGGGTTCACCTTCGACGGCGTTGCCTGCGAGGGGCGCGAGGGCGAACCCGTGGGCATGGCCCTCTGGGCCGCCGGCAACCGCGCCGTGCGCCATGCATCCACCGACGGCAGCCCGCGCGGCATGCTTTGCGCGATGGGCATCTGCTTCGAGTGCCTCGTGCGCGTCGACGGCGAGATGGTCCGCTCGTGCCTCACCCCGCTGCGCGAGGGCATGGACGTGCGCTCGGGAGGGAAGCCGTGAGCCGCGGCGCCGAACGCACGATCGATGCCGACGTGGGCATCGTCGGAGCCGGCCCCGGCGGCATGGCTGCGGCCCTCGAGCTCAGCCGCGCAGGCCTGACCGTTGCCGTGCTCGACGAGGGATCCCGCACCGGCGGCCAGATCTTCCGCCAGCAGGCCGAGGGACTCGCCGCGCGCGGTCGCCTTGCCGAGCCGCCGAGCCACGAAGAGGGGCACCACCTCGTCCACGAGTTGGGGGAGGCGCCCGTCCAGGTCGTGCACGGGGCCACGGTCTGGGATGCGAAGCCTGGCCGCCTGTGGTTCGAGCGCGACGGCGCGAGCTGGCTGCTGCGCTGCCAGCGCATCCTGCTCGCGCCGGGCGCCTACGACCGCTGCATTCCCTTTCCCGGCTGGACCCTCCCGGGTGTCGTGACCGCCGGCGCCGCCCAGGTCATGGTGCGCGGCTTCGGGCTGCGGCCCGGCACGCGCGCCCTCGTCGCCGGCTCCGGTCCGCTGCTGCTGCCCACCGTGACGGCCCTGCTGTCCGCCGGTGTCGAGGTGGTGGAGGCCCTGGAGGCGGCGCCGCGCAGCGCCATGTTCCGCGCGCTGCCGGGCGTGATCGGCAACGCGGCGCGGTTGCGCGAGGCCGCGTACTACCTCAAGGCGCTGTTGCGCAGCGGCAAGCGTCTGCGCTGGGGCTGGACGGTGTTCGGCGTCGAGGGCGACGGCAGGGTCGAGCGCGCGACCATCGGCAGGCTCGATGCCTCCGGCGCGCCCATCCGCTCGACGGCACGCACCATCGACGTCGACCTCGTGTGCGCAGGCTTCGGGCTGGTGCCCGCGGTGGAACTCGCTGCACTGCTCGGTTGCGAACTGGAGTGGAACCCGCTGCGCGGCGGGTGGACGACGAAGGTCGACGAACAACAGGCCACGACCGTGGCCGGTGTGTACGCGGCAGGCGAGATCGCCGGCATCGGCGGCGCCGAGGTGGCGATGGCCCAGGGGCGTCTCGCGGCCGCGGCAATCGTCAGGGCCGTGCACGGCCGGCAGGTCGCGCCGCGCACGCTCGCACGGGCGCGGAGCGAGCGGCGTTCCGCCGACGCGATGCTGCGCGCCTTCCCGGTGCGCGAGGGCTGGTTCGCGCTCGCGGACGCATCGACCGTCGTCTGCCGCTGCGAGGACGTGAGCTACGACAAGCTCGGCAAGGCGGCTGCGATCCACGGCGCCGACGGCCGCGGCATCAAGATGGGCTGCCGCGCCGGCATGGGACCGTGCCAGGGCCGCATCTGCGGGCCCTCGTTGCAGGCACTGGCGTGCCGTGCGGTGGGAGCGCCGTGCACGGGGGCGCCGATGGACCGGCCTGCGGTGCAGATGCCCGTGAAGCCGGTGCGCACTGCCACCTTCCTCGACGCACCGCAGGGCTGACCCGCGTTCACTCCGCGTCCGGCAGCGGCATGCCGAAGTCGGGCTTCGCGGCGCGGCCCAGCACCCAGTCGTACACGGCCAGCACCTGCCGCGCCTTGGCCTCCCACGTGAAGGACCGTGCAACGCGCAGCCTGCACGCCTCGGCCATGCTCTCGAGTCGCATCGGGTCGCCGGCAAGCCGTTCGAGGGCATCGCGGAATCGCATCGTGATCTCCGCACGTGTTCCCATCGGGATCGCGATCCCGCACCGCTTGCTCACCAGTTCCCCGGGTCCGCCGTGGTCGAGCACCACCGGCACCACGCCGAGGGCCATGGCCTCGAGGACCACTCCGCCGCCGAACTCCCGGAAGCTGGGGAATCCGAGCACGTCTGCCGTGCCGAGTCGGGCGGCCACGTCGCCATGGGGGATCCAGCCCGCAAAGCGCACGGAGGCATGGATCCCGAGCTCGCGAGCGCGGCTCTCGAGGGACGCTCGCTCGGGGCCGTCCCCGAGGATCTCGAGCACGGCCTTCCCGCTGCGGAGCAGTCCTGCGCTCGCCTCGAGGAGGATGTCGACGCCCTTGAGCGGAACGAGGCGCCCGAGGAACGCGATGCGCAGGGGACCGGGGCTGCGAGGCTCGCGCGGCGCATGCACGGCGAAACGCGCCGGGTCGACGGCGTTCTCCGGCAGGTACACACAG
>JBEATZ010000001.1:0-6425 GCA_041161695.1 Planctomycetota bacterium
ACTTCGTACGGCGTCGGACCAACGTGGAGTCCGTGCACCGCACGCCGGCGTGGCACATGGGGATCCTGCCGCGGCACCTCAGCTACGAGGAGGTGTGCTCCTGGCGACAGGACTGGGGCCCCGTGAGCAGCCATCCGCTGAGCCTGGATGGCAGGAGGACGGTCGGCGCATGATCCAGAACGAGGGGGTGCGGAGGGGGCCACCGCCAGGGTGTCCACAACTCCGCGATCTGAATCACTTGGAACACTTCGGACAGTCCGGCGCGCACGTCTCCCGCAGCTTCTTCAACTCCTCCTCGCTGCGCTTCTTCCGCGGATCGAAGTGCTCGATGGCGGCCATCCGCTCCTTGAAGCAGAACTCCTTGTAGGTCGGGCTCTTCTCGTTGTGGCACTTCTTGCAGCCAGCCACGTCGCGGTCGTTGCGGATCTCGTCCGCGGCGACCGGCGAGTTCTTGCCCGCAGCCGCATCCTTCATGCGGATCTTGAAGTGCTCCTCGCCCGGGCCGTGGCAGCTCTCGCACTGCACGCCGGCATCGTGCTTGAAGCCCTTGCGGACCTCCTTGGCATCGACGCCGAAGGCCGTCTGGTGGCACTCGAGGCATTCCTTGGCCTTCTGGGGATCCTCGATCTTCAGCTTGGCCGCGATCTCCTTGGCCTTGTCGGAGCCGAGCACCTTGAACGCATTGGCGTGCGGACCTGCGGCCCACTTCTCGTGGACCTCGCCCTTCTCGGCGCCGGTGTGGCAGTTCTTGCACGCCTGCTCGCCGATGTAGCGGTTCGGGGCGGCCTCCGCAGGCTCCACGCCTGCGAGCACCGGGTGGGGATCGTGGTGGACGATGCGGGGCATCTCGCCGCCAAATGCAGTCGCGAGGACGACGCCGACACCGAGGAGGGACATCACGGCCAGTTGCATCGGGACATCTCCGTCAGGGGCAGACCCTACGCGACCTGCGCGGTGTTCCGCTCCACGCCTCCGATCCTAGGAACTCCGGAGGACCCCGCACTACGCACGAGGGCGTAGGCGATTCGGGAATAGGGCCAGAACCATCCCGATCGCCACCACACCGAGGCAGCCGATGAGGTTGTACCAGAGGAACCCCACCACCGGCACCTCGCGGCCGTCGATGACGACACGCTCCTGGTTCACGACGAAGTGCGTGAACATCGTGCACAGGAACCCACCGCCGAGCGCCAGCCAGCCGATGCGGCCACGCGCAACCGGGCAGACCCAGCCGAGCAGGAACACGCCGAACAACGAGCCATAGAACATCGAGCCGATGATGTTGACGGCCTCGATCATCTGCCCGAGCTGCGCGACGAAGAACGCGCTCACCGTGGCGAACACGCCCCAGAACAGCGTGGCCCACCGGCTCAGCACGAGGACCTCGCGCAGCGTCGCACCGGGCCGGAACCGCGCGTAGAGGTCCATGACGGACGAGGTGGCCAGCGAGTTGAGCTGGGCATCGAGGCTCGACATGGCCGCCACGAAGATGGCGGCGATGACGAGCCCGAGCAGGCCGGTCGGCATCTCGCGCAGGAAGAACCACGTGAAGATGAAGTCGTTGTCGCCGCCCTTCGCCCCCGTGTGCGCTGCGTGCAGCACATTGGCCTCGCGCTTCAGGCCTGCAACGACGCGGTTCGCGGCATCCAGCTGCGCCTGTGCCGCGACCTCACGGTCGGTGCCCTCGACCTGAACGAACGCAAGCGCCGCCTCACGGCGCCCGGCGGCAGCGACCTCGAAGCGCTGCTGGATGCCATCCCACTGCGAGCGCACCTCGGCTGGCGCGGTGGCCATCGCACGCTCCATGGCGTCCGCGCGGAAGAACACGGGCCCCGGCTGGAACATGTAGAACACGAAGATGAGCGCGCCGAGCAGCAGGATGGCGAACTGCATCGGCACCTTGAGGAAGGCACTCACCAACAGGCTGGCCCTGCTGTGGTCGACGTTGGCGCCGGCGAGGTAGCGTTGCACCTGGCTCTGGTCCGCGCCGAAGTAGCCGAGGAACAGGAACAACCCGCCCAGCAGCGCACTCAGCAGGTTGTAGCGGTCGGCCAGCACGTGCTTCATGTCCGGCGCAACGTGGATGGCCTCCATGCGGCCGGATGCCCCGGCGATGGCGAGCGCGTCGCCGAAGCCAACATCCGCGGGCAGTCCCTGCACGACGACCCAGAGGCTCACGCCGATGCCGAGGAACATCACCAGCATCTGCTTCACGTCGGTGAAGATCACCGCCGCGTTCCCCCCGAACACCGTGTACGCAGCCGACAGCCCGCCCATCAAGAGGATGGCCACGCCCTGCGGGATGCCCAACACGAGGTTGAGCACGATGCTCGGCGCATAGAGCGACGTGCCGACCGCGAGGCCACGCGACACCAGGAACAGCACGGAAGCGAGCGTGCGCGTGGTGCCGTCGAACCGGTGCTCGAGGTACTCGTAGGCCGTGTAGACGCGCGCCTTGCTGAACCAAGGCACCACGGTCGCGCACAGGATCACCATCGCGAACGGCAGCGCGAGGTAGATGTGCAGCCATCGCATGCCGTGCTCGTAGCCATGGCCGGCGATGGAGATCATCGTGATGGCGCTCGCCTGCGTCGCCATCACCGAGAGGCCGATGGCCCACCACTGCACGCTGCGGCCCGCGAGGAAGAACCCCTCCAGGTCCTTGGCCTTGCTGCCACGGCGCACGCCGTCCCAGATCACCAGGGCCGGCAGCACGGCGATGAGGATCCAATCGAGGACGTGCATCTACACGCCCGGCCAGTGGAACCGGTCCGTGAACCACCACAGGACCACGATGGTGAGGATCCCGTAGACCACCGTGATCCAGTACACGGTGCGCCAGCGCGAAGCAGGGATCTCAGGGCCGGTCATGGGGGGAACCGCAGGGTAGCGCGGGATCCCCTCGGACCGGAAGCACAACGCGGAGCGATCAGCTCTCGTGGCGCTTCACGAAGCCGCGCTTCACGTCCAGGTGGTCCTGGAGCTGCCGCCGCGCCTCGTCGAACACCTCGCGGACCAGCTTGCGCGGATCCTCGGTGCTCGCGTGCTCCGTCGGCCGGTTCGAGATCACCAGTTCCTTGCCGGGGACCACGATGCGAATCCTGGCGTCGTAGTGGTTGCCCTGCCGGTGGTGCCGGTGGGGCTTCATGAAGGTGACGTGGCAGCTCGTGATGTGGTCGCAGTAGTGCTCGAGCTTTTCTGCTTCCTTCCAGCAGAGCTCTCGGACGGCTTCCGAAACGTCGCAGCCGTCGAACGAGACCGTGAGGGGAACTTTCATCGCCTGAACTCCGGAGGACCCGGGCCGCGCCCCGGAGCGCACCGTGCGCGCCGGACCGCCTTGCCCCGTGACCTCCAAGGGCAATGGTCGTTTGCCGTGGCATCCGACCCTAGTCGCCTCTGTGCGTAGTCTGCGACCGCGCAGGGACCACATCGGACACCCCCCCAGAAACAACACGAGCCCGGCGGGCCACTGGGGCCTGCCGGGCTCGTGAGGATGGATCCGGTGCACGCAGGGCGCGCACCGGGATCCGGATCACCAGCGGTCGCCGCCGCGATCGCCACCGCGACCGCCGCCGAAACCACCGCGGCCACCGCCGCCGCCGCCGCCACCGTAGCCACCGCCGCCGCCGCCGCCGCCGAAGCCGCCGCGACCGCCACCGCCGCCACCGGTGCGCGGAGCGCGCTCCTGGGCTTCGTTGACCTTCAGCGGACGGCCGTCGAGGTCGGCGCCGTTCATGGCCTGGATCGCAGCCTGGGCATCCGCATCGGAAGCCATTTCCACGAACGCAAAGCCACGGGGACGGCCCGTCTCACGGTCAACCATGATCCGCGCGCTCTCGACGCGCCTGCCATCCTGCTCGAACGCCTTGATCAGGTCGTCTTCGAGAGTCTGGAACGAGAGATTACCGACATACAAACGCTTGCCCATCTGGGACTCACACTGGATCCAGCCAGCGAGCGGGCCGATTCCGGCTGCTCGCACTTTCGAACGGACAAGGGACTGCTGCGATCCATGAAGGCCCCCGGGCCGGTGCGCTTGAAGCGCGTTTCAGTCCCGAGGCACGGTGCCCAAAGACCACACCATCCTAGACCAAGGGCCACCGATCTCCCAGCCCGGACCGAAAATCGCGCGAAATTGCCTCGCCCGACCCCCTGCCACCCCCCGTCAGGCCAGCGCGGCCCGCCGCCAGGCATCCAGCAACCGGGCCAGGGCCAGGGACTCCGCGTGGCCGACGAGCGGCGCGGGCGGTTCGAGGGGCTTCTGGGGCGCGGCAACCATGGCCGCGAGGGCAAGAGCCTCGGCCGCGTAGTTGTCCACGGGCGCACTGAGCACCCGGACCTCCTCGGGCCTGCCATCTCGTGCGATGCGCACCTTCGCGGCCACGGCATGCCGCTGGTTGTCGACGAGGTAAGGGGTCTCCAGCACCACCCTGCCGTGCTCGAGGTGCAGCGTGGCGACCTGGCCCAGGTCCCGCACCACCGCACAGGACACCTTGGCGACGAACCCGCCGGGGAAACGCAACGTGGCCGTGGCGTGGGCATCGACGCCCGTGGGAGCACGCTCGGCCCAGGCCGCCTCCAGCGTCGGCAGCACGAGGCTGCCCGAGGCTGCAGATCCGATCGCGAGGGCGAGCGAGACGGGATAGCCGCCGACGTCGTAGATGCCGCCGCCGCCGAGTTCGGGCGCGAACAACCGGCCCTTCGGGTCGAAGGGCGCGGCAAAGCAGAACGGCGCCTCGAGGAGCACCGGCTTGCCGAGTTGGCCGCTGCGCACCACCTCCTGCACCCACGCAACCTGCGGATGGCAGCGGTACATGTAGGCCTCCGCCAACGGCACGCGCAGGCGCCGCGACGCCGCCACCAACGCCTCGGTGTCCGCCACCGAGACGGTCATGGGCTTCTCGCACAGCAGCGCCTTGCCGGCCTCGAGCACCTTGTGCGCGGGCTCGAAGTGCTGCGGGTGCGGCGTGGCCACGTACACGGCCTGGACTGCGGGGTCGGCCAGCAGTTGTTCGAGCGTGTCGACGGCACTGCCGCCGAACTCGCGCGCGAACTCGCGGCTGCGCTCCAGGGATCGTCCGGTCACCGCGACGACCCGCCCCGCGCGGTGGCGGCGCAGGCTCTCGGCAAAGGTGCGGGAGATGGCGCCGGGGGCGACGATGCCCCAGCCCAGGGTCGGGGTCTGGCTCATTGGCGGTTGCGGTCCTCGACGACGAAGCTGTTGCTCACACCATCGCCGAAGCGCTGGTGGTCCGCAAACTTCCAGGCCACCTGCTTGTCGCGGGTCACCTCGACGATCTGCGGCTGGTCCTTGCCGGCGTGGCAGTTGCCGAGCACGAGGTTGCCGTTCGACAGCACCTGCACGGTGGTGACCCACGCGAGCCGGATGCCGGGCAGGTCGTCCTGCGCGAGCTGCCAGACGCGGTTGCCCGCCCGGTCCACCTCGAGCACCGAGTGGCCGTTGCCGGTGCCCACGAGCGTGTTGCCGTTGGGGAGCCGCAGCGCGCTGAAGACCTGGTTGCCGAAGCCCTCGGGCCCGTGGCCGGGGACCGCAGCGCGGTCGAACAGCGGGACGTCGAAGCGCCACACCACCTTGCCGTCGCGGTCGTACTCGCGCACGCAGCCGTCGTTCTCGTGGGCGACGAGGTAGGTGCCCTCGGGCGTCCTGCGCACGAGGCGCGTGTCATGGTGGGCAGACGGCTTGTCGACCACGAGGGGGATGCTGTGCAACAGCCGTCCGTGCTGGTCGACCTCGATGAGACGACGTGCGCCCGACTCGGCCACGAGGGTGACGCCGCCCTCGAGGCGCTGGAAGCTGTGCACCTCCACCGGCCCGTCGCCCGGGGCGCGGTTCTGGGTGGCGGCATCGTAGCTCCACACCACCTTGCGCGACTTCAGGTCCACCTCGACGAGCCTGGTCCAGGTCTCCTGGAACAGCACGCGGCCGCCGTCGAGCAACTGCAGGTCGTGCATTTGCTGCACCGGGTGCTCCCAGAGCACGTCGTGGTGCTCGAGCGCGGTCTCGCGCAGCAGCGCGATCCGCTGCTTCGAGGCATCGGCCACCAGGACCTGCCTCGGGCCGCCGCGCAGGAACGGTTCCGCGGGCAGCGACTCCGTCCCGATCACGCGCAGGTCCGGGGACCGGCTCCGCAGCGACTCCACGAACGCAGCCGAGACGCGCGTGTCGTGCAGCACGACCGTGCGCAACGATGCGACGGCGGCGAGCCCCTCGACCTCCGCATCACCCAGCTGCGTCGAATGCAGGTTGAGCCACTCGATCGCAGGCACCCGTTCCAGCAGCACGGGCAGGGCCGCTGGCTCGAGCCGCGAACGCTGCAACTGCAGCCGCTTCAGCTTCGGCAGTTGCGGGAGGGCCGCTGCCGTGGTGGCGGTGACCGCCTGGCCCGCGAGGGACAGGTCGTGGA